>JAXJRE010000224.1:0-1239 GCA_036310785.1 Acutalibacteraceae bacterium | reverse complement strand
GAACGGCTCCAGAAGCAGGTCTTTCCCTTTTCCATAGAAATTTCAAGGCTTTCCCTGTTCATATAAGCGACGGTCAGCACCTTTTTGGTGATCGAATCAACAACAACGGCAGGGATAAGTCCCTTTTCGTCAAATTTAAGCTCATCTATATTCAACATAATCATAACCTCACAGTGATATTATTCTTTTTAAGCTCCTGCTTGAGATCGGGAATTGCTACCTCGCCGAAATGGAAGATTGAAGCGGCAAGTCCTGCGTCGATATCGGGTATCTCACGGAAAAGCTCGACAAAATCGTTTATTCCGCCTGCTCCGCCCGAAGCGATAACAGGCACATTTACAGCCTCGCAAACCGCTTTGAGCATCTCGATATCGAAGCCTTTTTTCACTCCGTCGGTGTCGATCGAGTTGACAACGACTTCTCCTGCGCCGAGCTTGACACAGCGTTTTATCCACTCAATAGCCTCCATGCCCGTGTCCTCTCTGCCGCCCTTGGCGAACACATGGAACACCCCGTCAACACGCTTGACATCGGCGGAAATGACAACGCATTGGTTGCCGTAAAGCTCAGCCGCCTCACGGATAAGGTCGGGATTTCTGATAGCACCCGAATTTACGCTGACCTTGTCCGCACCGCATTTCAGCACCCTGTCAAAATCATCAACGGTGTTTATTCCGCCGCCGACGGTCAGGGGAATGAAAATCTGCTCTGCAACCTCACGAAGAATATCCGTGAAAAGCCGACGCTCCTCAAAGGACGCTGTTATATCATAAAAAACAAGCTCGTCCGCTCCGTTGTCGGAGTAGTATTTTGCAAGCTCGACGGGCGACGAAACATCGGACAAGCCCTCAAAGTTCACGCCCTTAACCACCCTGCCGTTTCTGACATCAAGGCAGGGAATAATTCTTTTTGTAATCATCTGGCCACCTCGATTGCTTCTTTCAGGTCAACGGCACCCGTGTAATAAGCCTTGCCTATTATTGCGCCGTAGAGGTTCATCTGCCGCAGAGCCTTAACGTCATCAAGGCTTGAAACTCCGCCCGATGCGGTAATATCGAGCGAATATTTTTCCGAAAGCTCACGGTAAAGCTCAAGGTTTGTTCCTCTCATTGCTCCGTCCCTTGAAATATCGGTGCAGATGATGTTTTTGACGCCCTTCTTCTGCATTTTTTCAAAGAACTCATCAAGGGTGACATTTGATTCTTCAAGCCAACCCTTGACGGCAATCTTTCCGTTTTT
>JAXJRE010000223.1:0-8557 GCA_036310785.1 Acutalibacteraceae bacterium | reverse complement strand
GTCTGCCAGATACCTGTTGTACGGGTGTAGTCGCAGGCGTGAGAGTAGTATTCCTCGCTCTGCTTTCCTCTCGGCTGGAGGGGATTTCTCGTATCGTCCTCAGCATAAACGGTCAGCACGTTTTTACCGTCGGTTATGTAATCGGTGATATCAAATTCAAAGGAGATGTAGCCGCCCTTGTGAGTGCCGACCTCTTTGCCGTTGACGTAAACGGTTGCCTTGTAGTCAACAGCTCCGAAATGAAGAATTGTTCTGAGTCCGGAATACTTTTCGGGAATTGTAAACTCCCTTGAATACCATACGGCGTCCATAAAATCCTTATATTCAATTCCCGAAAGTATGCTCTCGGGGCAGAAAGGAACGTTTATCGTTCTGTCGAACTTTGTCTGCGGCTGATAATATTTCTTGGCAAGTCCGCTCTTAGACTTGTCAATTTTAAAGCTCCATTTTCCGTTAAGATTCATCCAATCTCTGCGCTGGAACTGCGGATTGGGATGCTCGGGACGGGGTATATTGTTCATATTATAAATCCTCCAATTTAATATTCAGCTTATCATAACATATACAAAAAAAATATACAAGTAATAAAAACTAATTTTTTACCGCTCAAGTCAAAAACAGTATAATAATTGTATAAAAACGCCGTTCAATTTGATTGACAAACATTATGTGTGTATATATAATATTTTTATTAATTCTCTTGCGGATTGGAGAGTATAATTATGGGAAAAGAAAAGAACAGAATGAAACCGTATTTGATAAGCCTTGCGATAATTTTGCTTACTGCGCTTGTCGTTTTCGGAGGGGTTAAGGTTTACCAATCACGGCTTGCCGAAAAAGCTCCAGAAGCTCCGCAGAATACTGCGGCGGCAGGGGCGGACGCTGAGGTCACGACGGAGCCTGAACAGACGATGCAGACCTACAATGTCGAGAACTTCAATCCTCATGCGGTCGACTCCACAAAGCCGAAAAAGCTTGTTTCTTCTACGACTGTAAGCGTGGACGGCAAGACAGTAGAAAGCTACAACAGTCCGAATAAAATAAAATTTTATGAGGGCACAAAATACACCGATGTCGAGGGTATTATCACTTTCAGAGGCGATAATTTCCGTTCGGGCGCAGCTTACGGAAGAGCTTCGGTCAGCGAAAAGAAGCTCGACACCGTCTGGACAAACCGTACAGGCTCACTGCGTGACGCAGGCGGTACCTTCTGGTCGGGTAACGGCTGGTCGGGACAGCCGCTGATAACCAAATGGCCGGACGCAATGAGAAGGAATTTCACCGCAATGCACGACTGGGCACGTCAGAAGGACGGTCTTGTCGAGGTGATTTACGCTTCGATGGACGGTTACATACATTTCTACGAGCTTGAAACGGGCGAAGAAACCCGTGATCCGATGAACATCGGGTTCACCTTTAAGGGCGCAGGCGCTCTCGATCCGAGAGGATATCCGATAATGTATGTCGGATCGGGCGTGAACAGTACAAAGGGCAGATCGAGAGTATTCATCATCAATCTTGTTGACAACACTATCATGTACCAGTTCGGTCAGGACGAGAATTTCTGCGACAGATACTGGAACGGATTCGATTCCTCGGCTCTTGTCTGCGCCGAAACGGATCAGCTCATCTATCCGGGTGAGAACGGCATACTTTATATAATGAAGCTCAACACAAGGTTTGACGAGAACACAGGCAGTCTTTCCGTTGCTCCCGACAACATTGTCAAGTGGAAGTATATGGGCACACGCACGGGCGATAAATACTGGCTCGGCATGGAGGACAGCTCGATAATCATTAACCATTATATGATAATTGCCGATAACGGCGGCTTGCTTTTGTGCCTTGATCTAAATACGCTCAAGCTTGTCTGGGTACAGGATATACTTGACGACACGAACTGCACTCCCGTTCTCAGCATAGAGGACGGACATCCGTATGTTTATACAAGCACCTCATTCCATTACGGCTGGAGAAGCACCTCCACGGCGGCTATTCCGATCTGGAAGATAGACGCAGAAACAGGTGAGATTGTGTGGCGCACGGACTACACCTGTCAGTCAATGGAGGATCTTTCCGGCGGAGTTCAGGGAACGCTTGCCGTCGGCAAGAACAAGCTCAGCGAGCTTATTTTTGTCCCGATCGCAAGAACGCCCGATTTCAACACGGGTACGCTTGTTGCCCTTTACAAAAAGGACGGCAAGACGGCATGGGAAAAGCAGACCGATGTTTACAGCTGGAGCTCGCCCGTTGATTTCTACGACGAGGACGGCAACGGATATATTATTCACTGCAATTCGGGCGCAAATATGTACCTGATTGACGGACTGACAGGAGAGGAGCTTGACCGAGTCAGCCTCGGCTCTAACGTCGAAGCGTCACCCTCAATGTATAACGGATACGCCGTCGTCGGAACAAGAGGACAGAACGTATTCTGTATGAAAGTAAAGTAAATAACAACATATAAAATATATAAAACAGGGTTGTCGCAATAAGATGAAGAAGCCGTTTTCTTCCGATGCCGGCGTATGTGTATACGTCAAATCGGAAAAAACGGCTAAAAAGAAACATTAAATATTGCAGTTAATGTTGAATAAGAAATATCAAGGCTTGTATCGGTATAAAAAATCCAATACAAGCCTTTTGCTTTTATTCCTGTTTCTTTTGGTCTTCGCTTAGTGCGACAACCCCTATATTTTTCTTACTTAGATCTTCATCGCAACATCATATGCACGCCATACAACGGAACGGAGATTACCGATTGCAAGGCAGTCACCGACAAGGTAAACGTTGCTTGCCTTCTCTGCGATCGGTGCGGGAATGTAACCGGCACAGCTTATTACTGAATCGCAGGGGATCTCGACCTCGTTGCCGTTCTTCTTGGAGCAGATGATCGAACCGTCCTTAACCTCTCTGAGCGTTGTCTCAAGGTAAACGGGAGTTTTGTTGAGGGCAAACCACTCTCTGAGATATGAGGAGTTTGCAAGGCAAACGCCCTTCTGGCTTACAAGGTCGTCCTTCATCTCAACGATGATCGGCTTCTTGCCCTGGAGAGCAAGCTCATAAGCGATTTCGCTTCCCGTAAGACCGCCGCCGATAACGGCAACTTTTTCGCCGACGGGTGCGCCGTTGAGGAAGTCGCAGGCCTCGATCATCTTCTCGTAGCCGGGAACTCTTTTGAGCTGACGGGGAGTAGAGCCTGTTGCGATGATAACGGGAGCAGAGCCGAAAGCGGAAACGTCCTTAATCTCATCGTTGAGCTTGACTTCGATGTTGAGCTTCTTCATCTGAAGTCTGTACCAGTCAAGCAGCTCACGGAGCTTGCCCTTGTAGGACTCTGCGCTGGCAGGAATGAATGTACCGCCGAGAACATCGCTCTTTTCGTGAATGATCGGGTTGTGACCTCTGAGCTTGAGAACTCTTGCGGCCTCCATACCGCCGATACCGCCGCCGACAATGTGAACGGTCTTGGGCGAATCGGTCTTTTTGATGTAGTGCTTGTTCCACTGCATCGTCTCGGCATTAACCGCACAGCGTGCAAGGTGGAGACTGTCGGAAAGCTCCTGATCGTTGGGAACTCCCTTGTAGTGGCACATATTGAAACAGCCGTTGTGACAGAGGATACACGGACGGATATCGTCCTCCTGATCGTTAATCATCTTTGTTACCCATGCCTGATCGGCAAGGAACGGACGGGCAAAGCCTGCACCGTCGAGCTTGCCGTCCTTAATGGAGTCTGCCGCAACTCTCGGATCAAGACGGCCGGCACAGATAACGGGGATATCGACAAAATTCTTTATGTGTTCAACATCTGCAAGGTTGCAGTTTTCGGGCATATAAACAGGAGGATGAGCCCAGTACCATGCGTCGTATGTACCGTTGTCGCAGTTGAGGCAGTCATAGCCTGCGTCCTGAAGATATTTTGCAGCCTTTTCGGACTCCTCCATATCACGGCCGACTTCAACATAGTCCTCGCCGGGGATTGCGCCCTGACGGAAGCCCTTCGTCTTGGAAACAACGCTGTAACGCAGAGAGACAGGGAAATCGTCGCCGCAGACCTTTTTGATAGCCTGAACAATCTCCACTGCAAAACGGTAACGGTTCTCAAGACTTCCGCCGTACTCGTCGGTACGCTTGTTGACATATTTAAGTGTGAACTGGTCAAGAAGATAACCCTCGTGAACGGCGTGGATCTCAACACCGTCAACGCCGGCATCCTGGAGAAGCTTTGCACTCTTTGCGAAAGCGTCAACCATTTCCTTGATCTCAGCCTTTGTCATTGCTCTTGACGGAACCTTGTCAGACCAGCGGTTGGGAGAGGGGCTTGCGGAAGCCGTGATCTTGTCAAGATCCATGAAAGGCTTACTGAGAACCTTGAGCACGGGATTGGTGAAAAGACCTTCCATCATTGAGCTGATGGTGAAAGAACGACCGAAGCCTGCGGTGAGCTGAACGAAAAGCTTGGCTCCCGTCTTGTGGAATTCAGGCATCCACTTTTTGAGGTCGTCGTACATCTTCTTGTTCTTATAAAGCCACTGACCGAACATCGGGTTGTAAACGGGCTGACAGCCGGGAAGAATAAGACCGACGTTATTCTTTGCGACCTCCATAATGAATTTTGCGCCGTCCTTGTCAAAATGGTTCTTTTCCATCCAGCCGAAAAGATCGGTTCCGCCCATGCTCGTCAGAACTATACGGTTCTTGATTTCGCAGTTGCCGATCTTCCACGGGGTGAATAAGGGTGCTAATTTCTGATCCATATTAAACCTCCTGAATTATTAAATTATCAGTTTCTGTTTTATTATAACATGCCGATATTGAAAATGGAAGTGCTTAGACATAAAATTTGTTAATTATTTCACTTTATTTGTCAGATTTGTAGGCACTTTTTATGTTTATGTAAACGTGAAGCCGTTCTTTTTCTTGCAAAATTTACCTTTACATGGTATAGTATTATACAGCATATACTCGACTGCTTTGAAAGGATTGATCTCGATGGATTTCAACTGTCAGGTTTCTGTTATAGTTCCTGTTTACAATGTTGAAGATTATTTGAATAAATGTCTGGATTCGCTTGTGTCGCAGACAATCAATAAAAAAGATATGGAGGTTATACTTGTTGATGACGGCTCTACCGACAGCAGTCCTGCCATCTGCGATGAGTATGCCGAAAAATACAGCTATATAAAAGTATTCCATATTGAAAACAACGGCGTGTCAAATGCAAGGAACTTGGGTATTGAAAATGCTAAGGGCAAGTATATAATGTTCCTTGATTCAGACGACTATCTTTCCAAAAATGCGGTAAAGGGACTTTGCAAATATTTCAACAAGCATTACGATGAGATAGACTTAATGACATATTCCGAATACCGTGATAAGGCCGGAGACGTAGCTCCTTTGAAGCATTTCCGGTATAAATACATAAATAAAACCGGTGTGTATGATCTTGATGATGCCGATTATTTATATTTTGTTCAGACGAACATGAATATTATCGTCAAAAATATGTTGGAGAAAAACGTTAAGTTTGATGTAACGATGACTTTTCACGAGGATCAGAAATATATAATCTCTATCCTCAGAGAGAAGAAAAAAATCGGATATTATAAGCCGGCAATTTATTATTATCTTATGAATGTGAACGGTGCTTCTGGTATGAAGAAGCATCCGTACTACATTCATGATAAGACCATTGAAATGTGGGAAAGCTTTTTCAAAGAAAAGCCTGTTCCCAAATTGATACAAGCATATTTTCTTAATGATTTTCGTTGGAAACTGAAATTTGATGTGCTTTGGCCGTATCAGTACAAAGGAGATAGTTTTCAGGCAGAGGTAAACAGGTTTATTAAGTTGCTCAGATGCGTTGATGTTGATGTGATTGTTAACTACCCTGAAATGCCGTATGGACACAAAGCATATATTCTCGGACTTGCTTATTCGGATAGAATGAGTACTCAGATTGTCGGAGATGAATATGCCGTTTGCCTTGACGGGGAACCGCTGTTCTCGTTTAATAATATTGAAGCTTTCCTTTCGAGATTTCATGTAAGAAACGGAATACTTACCATTGTCAGCGCCCTTAAATGTATACCGCTTAATTTTACGAATGATATAGCATTAAGCTATACTGTGAGCGATGGTAATGAGTGCAAGGAATATAAGGTTGATTTGAAAAAGTCCTCGCTGAGCATTTTTCAATCGCAGACGGTTACGAATAATTTTAAGGATTTTATAGTTAAAATTCCGGTTAAGCCGAGAACTAAAATTGTTTTTAAAGCTGTTCTTCTCGGCAAAGAGATACCCATGTATTTCTCGTACCCCCAGACGTGTCCGTTTAACAGACGTCTTCGCAGAGATTCTTTTGATGTCGAGGATATGAATATCAAATGTGAGCAAAATGTTATTACTGTTAGAAAGACCAATATTTTTGACAGCCTTAGAAATATTATTGTAAGCGGTATTTATATGCCTAAAATTGGATTTAGAAATATGCTTACAAGGATTTATTCCCCGTTTTACAGAAAGAAACATAAGATATGGCTTTACTGTGATTCTTCAAAAACAGTCAAGGACAATGCGTATTATCAGTTTATTCATGACAGTAAGATAAACGACGGAATAGAACGCTATTATGTTTGCAACAAGGATGCAAATATTGACGGATGGTTTGATGATGAGCAGAAGCAGCAGCTTTTGACCTACGGCTCCGTAAAACACAGGCTTTGCGGTCTTTCCGCCGATAAAATATTAACGTCGTTTTACGGACTGAGAGATTTCCTCAGCTATCCTGCCGGAGCATTCAAATTCTTTTCGGATCTGATGTGTTTTGATTTGATCTATCTCCAGCACGGTGTTCTTCATGCACATTTGCCGACCATGTATTCCCTTGACAGAATGATGCTGGACAAGGAGGTTGTTTCAACACAGTTTGAGGTTGACAATCTTATTGAGAATTACTGCTTCGAGGACTCATTCCTTATCAAGAGCGGTATGCCGAGACTCGGCCACATCCCTAAGGACAGGATGCCCGAAAAGAAGATTCTGTTTGCTCCGAGCTGGAGAAAATTCCTTGTTCAGCCGGACGGAAAGGGCAGTTGGTCACCTAAAGATAAGGCTTTTCTGGATTCCGAGTTCTATAAAAACACCATCGCTTTTCTGAACGATCCGAGGCTTAATGAGGCTTTGAAAAAATACGGATATGTTCTGGATTTCAAACCGCATCCGAACTTCCGAATGTATGACGGTCACTTTAATCTCAACGGTGAAACCGTTCGTCTTGCACCGCCTACGGTCGATGAATATTCATACAGCGTGTTTATCACGGATTTTTCATCTTTTATGTTCGATTTCATCTATCTCAAAAGACCGATTCTTTATTTTGTACCTGACCTTGAGCTTTTTGAAGCGGGACTCAACCATTACAGAAAGCTGGATATTCCGTTTGAAGAGGGCTTCGGAGAGTTTTCTTCCGATCCGCAAAAAGCGGTTGACGATGTTATTTCATTGCTCGAAAACGGTTGTGTGCCGGAGCAGAAATACATTGACAGGATGGACGGTATGTTCCTCGATGTCGAAAATCCCGAGGACGCCCTTTATGAGGCACTTATAAGTGAATAAAAAGTGTGGCTTCTAAAGCCTCACACAACAAAAAGTCCGGCAAGAGCCGGGCTTTTTTGCAGTTATTTTGATTTGCCGATATGGTATAGTGTTATGCACGGCACAATGCCCGGACTTTATCAATTTATTATTTGTAATATTGAGAAGCGATTACAAATAAAATTATGTATCGGGAGGTGCGTGGCATCGTGAAGAAATGTGTTCCGATCAACCTGATTGTATACTATCCAAAAACAGAGGAAGGCAAACGTGAATTGGCTCAGAGAGTTGCCGATGTCCACGCCGAAACGGTTAAACAGACGGTAAGCAAGCTCAACTGTTCCTCAAAGCAAAAAGAACAACTGATAGAGTCGGTTATCAGATCGGTGTCGGACAAATGAAGTCAGCCTCAAATATTATTTTCTGTTGTCCTGTGCGTTGCCGTAACGGGGGAGTGACTTGTCGGAATAGACCGAAGTGAAGCTGTCATCGGAAAGTACCTTTGAAGCGATTTCAAGTGCCGTGTCGTTATAGGCGGTGTTATCGTGCTGTTGATTTTTGAAATACCACACCCTGTCGGGCAAAAGGCTTGTCGAAGCGTCAACTGTTCCGTCGGGTGAAATGAAATCTCCGTCCGGCTCTTTATCGAGCTTTTTACCGAGAGGAGCGACAGTCGCACACATTGAGGCGGATTCAACATTGATCATAGAATCCGAGCTGACTGTGTCGGCGGCGGCAATGGGTAGGAGCTGAAGATTGTAACCGACTACGGCGAAGAAATCGACTCCCTCGGATTTTAACTGCGTCATATGTTCGGGGAACTTCTTCTGCGCTTTATAGAAGCGGTCGGTTTTTGATCTCAGAACAGCGTATTTTTCTTCGCCGAGATTTTTTTCGGCAAGTGCTTCGTATTCCGTCGGCGGTATGGTACTCCACAGCGACGGGCAATGTATAATTG
>JAXJRE010000222.1:0-18686 GCA_036310785.1 Acutalibacteraceae bacterium | reverse complement strand
GCTTTCCTCCTCGGTAAGCTGGACAACGGGAATGTGAGTCCATTCCGAAACTATCGACGCTATTTCATCGGGAGTTACAACTCCGTTCGTTTCGGAATTCTGCTTCTTCCAGCTCTCTTTGGCGTTGGCAAGGTGGGTTTTGATCTCCCTTTCCTCGTCACGCAGAGCCGCCGCACGCTCAAAATTCTGACTGTTGACGGCGGAAGCCTTTTCCTCGTCTATGCGTTTGATCTTATCCTCAAGCTCACGGATATCCTCGGGCGGTGTGTAGGCACGAAGACGCACCTTGGATGCCGCTTCATCTATCAGGTCAATCGCCTTGTCGGGCAAAAATCTGTCGCCGATGTATCTTGACGACATCTTGACCGCCGCCTCGATCGCCTCGTCGGTGATCTTTACCTTGTGGTGAGCCTCATACTTGTCTCTGATGCCCTTGAGTATCTCAACGGTTTCTTCACGGCTCGGCTCTCCGACAAGCACGGACTGGAAACGTCTTTCAAGAGCGGAGTCCTTTTCAATATTCTTTCTGTATTCCTCGATTGTCGTTGCGCCGATGACCTGCATCTCGCCCCTTGCAAGAGCCGGCTTGAGAATATTGGCGGCGTCAACCGCACCCTCCGCCGATCCTGCACCGATAAGGGTGTGTACCTCGTCGATGAAAAGAATGATATTGCCTGACTTTGATACCTCGTCGATAGCCGACTTGATTCTTTCCTCAAAATCGCCTCTGTACTTTGTACCTGCGACCATACCCGTAAGATCAAGGGCAACAATTCTCTTGTCCTTGAGGATTTCGGGCACCTCGCCTGAGGCGATTTTCAAGGCAAGTCCCTCGGCAATAGCCGTCTTACCTACACCCGGCTCGCCGATCAGACAGGGATTGTTCTTCGTCCTCCTGCAAAGGATCTGAATAACTCTTTCAATCTCTTTCTGCCTGCCGATGACGGGATCAATCTTGCCCTGACGGGCAACAGCGGTCAGGTCACGTCCGAACTGGTCAAGTGTCGGTGTTTCCGTCTTGCCCTTTGCCTTGGACGGATTTTTTGAGTTTGCGCTCTCATTCTGCGAAACGTTCACATTCTTTGTGATTTCCTCGGCGATATCCGCCGCCGAAACGTTCAGCGAATCGAGTATATCCATCGCATAGCAGCTGCTGTCACGGATGATCGCAATAAGCAGATGCTCAGTTCCGACATATCCGTGGCCGAGGCTTCTCGCAATAGTTATTGATGTTTCAATGATGTTTTTGCTTCTCGGAGTAAAATCGTTCGGTGAGAGAACAGTCGGAGTTCCGATACCGACGCTGTTTCTGACAGCGTTTTCAACGTCGTCCGCCGTGATGTTTTTTGCCGTCAGAGCGGTGTAAGCAACACTACCCTCACTCGTCAGAAGACCGAGCAGAAGATGCTCGCTTCCGATATATGTGTGACCGAGATTCTCCGCATATTCGATTGCGGCGTTAAGCGCTTCATTGGCTTTCTGAGTGAAGCCTGTAAACTTATACATATAAATCTCTCCTTTTCTATTCATAAAGGGACTCGTCAAAAAGCCGCTTTCGCAAGCCTTTCCGACAAGCCCCGTCATTTAAGAATATCCGAAAACACGAGGCTTTCAAAATTCCTGCGGTATTTCTTATTGAAATGCCTTTCTTACCCAATCAGCTCTGACAATATCTCTGTCCTGAGAGGAAAGCTCTCTGCCCTCTATCGCATTGATCGTTGCCGGCTGTACCTTGAACGAAAGCTCGTTTAGCTTCGTTATATCAAAATCAATCGTCTTGTTTGAAATTCCCATTCTAAGGAGAGAAGCAAGCTCCATAAATTCGTCTCCGCTGAGAACTCTTGCATTCTGAAGTATGCCGAGGGCTCTGAAAACCTTATCCTTTTCAAACGGGCTTTCCAGAAGCTTTTCCGCCGCCGCTCTCTCCTGAGCGACAAGCTGGAGCGTTATGGACTGGAGATTGTCAAGTGCGGTCTCCTCTGAAATTCCGAGGGTTATCTGATTGCTGAGCTGATAGATATCTCCTCTCGGACTGCTTCCCTCGCCGTATGCTCCGCGGATTACAAGTCCGAGCTTCGATACGGTTGCGGCAAGCTTTCCGATCTGTCCGCAGCGTGTGAGGGCAGGCAGATGAAGCATTACCGAGGCTCTCATCGCCGTGCCGAGATTTGTCGGACACTGAGTAAGATAGCCTATCCTGTCATCGTATGCGTAGTTGAGCTTACTGCCGATCAGATTATCAACCTTGTCGGCAACGCTGTACGCTTCCTTGAGTGCAAGTCCCGACATCATAACCTGAAGTCTGATATGATCCTCCTCACAGAGCATAATGCTTATTGCTTCGTCGTCCGTCAGGAGCAGACCTCTGCCGGCTCTGTCCGAGGCAAACTCAGGACTTATCAGATGACGTTCCGCAAGCGACACCGCCTGAGAACGGTTGAAATCCTTCATCCATGTGAAGCCGAAGCCCCAGTTATCGTTGCTGAGGACGGCGTTTTTGATCTCCTCACAGACCTTTTCCTTGCCCTTTACCGTGAGGCGGCAGGGAAACGGATAATCTTCAAGGTTTCTTGCAAGGCGAACTCTTGTGCTTATAACAATGTCGCCCTGTTCGCCGTTTTCAATATACCACTTATTCATTATTGCCTGCCTCCATTTCCTTTATTCTGTCTCTGAGGACAGCCGCCTGCTCGAAGTTCTGTTCCTCGACCGCCTTTTGCATATCCTCTTTAAGCTTCATTATCGGGTCAATCTTAGGAGCTTTTTCCTCCTCGGCAACGTGAGGGATCATCGAAGCCTGCTTGCCCGTGTGCTTTATTTTACCGTGGATCCTCTGCAAACTCGGCAGAAGTCTGTCGTAAAACTTTCTGTAACAGTCGGCACAGCCGAGCCTTCCGTTCTTGACTATATCCGAGAAGGTGTAGCCGCATTTCGGGCATTTCTCCTCGTGAGCCGAGCTGAGAAGCGGCATATCCTCACCTAAAAGTCCTGAGAATATATTGCCGAGATCGAAGCCGAAGCCCGAGAAGAAATCACCGTAGCCGAGATGCTCGGCGCAACGCTGACAAAGATGTATTTCGGTCATATCGCCGTTGACAACTCGCTTTACATGAGTAGTGGCTTCATTTTTTCCGCAATTCTGACACAACATATAAATCATCCTTTCGTAATTACTGGTTTGACAATAGCATTTGTTTGAATATCGACGCTCTTGCTCTGTCCCTGAACTGCGTCGGAATTTCTTTCAGGGATCGGTCGCCTGTCGCCGCAAGCATAAGCTTTGAAATTTCTGGAGACAGAATTTTCTGATAGTTCAGATTATATATATGCGCCTGACAGCTTGCCTCATCAATTTCGTTTCCGATCGAATTTACAACGTGCATAAGCACCGCCGCCTTGCTGTCGTATTTCGTTCGGGTGATCCTGATATATCCGCCGCCTCCGCGCCTGCTTTCCACTATATATCCCTGTTCGGGAGTGAACCTTGAGGATATGACATAGTTTATCTGACTCGGAACACAGCCGAGAGTCTGAGCCATCTCGTTTCTCTGTATCTCCGTTTCGCCGTCATCGCTGAGCATATCGAGGATCATTTTGGCGATCTCATTGCTCATACTCATAACATCATCTCCTTTGTTGTATTTGACTTTGACTTTCTTTGACCTTTTGACAAGTCAAATTATAGACCTTCCCTGACCTTTTGTCAAAGGTCAGAAAAAGTCAAATTTATATTTTCTTAGCCCGATGTGCAAAATCAGAATTCACTATCTCATTTTTTCTGCGATTTTCTTTTATTTGCTCGTTTTTGCTCACTTTTTATAGTTTTACTAAAAAAATAAAAGGTCAAATAATCAGAATTTTCTGACTTTGACCTTTGATCTTCTGCAAGGTGTAATTTCTTTAACTTACAGCTTTTCTATATAGTTTTTAACGTTTTCGACCACGGTTTCGGTCGCCGCTTCAAGCGGTCCGTCAACCTGACAACCTGCCGCCTGCGGATGTCCTCCTCCGCCCATTGCGGCGCAGATATCGGACACGTTTATCGGGCGGTTGCTTCGCATGGATATCTTAAAGCTTCCGTCCTTGCGCTCACGCAGGGTAACTCCGACAAGCACACCCTCGATCTGACGGGGCAGAGAAGCGATAGCGTCAACCTCGCTCTCGTCCGAACCGCTCAGGCGGTACATCTCCTGAGTGACCGTTATAACGGCGCACTTTCCGTCAAGGTACATTTTCATACCTGCAACGGCAAGCTTTTCAAGTGCGGCATATGTCCTCGTCTTTGTCTCGAACATAACGGTGTTAATCGTTACATTATCCGCCTCGCACTCTATCATCTCCGCCGCCATTCGCATTGTACGGGGAGTGACATTTGAATAGCGGAAACAGCCTGTATCCGTCGTCAGACCTGTGTAGATGCAGTCTGCAATTTTTTTATTCGGCTTCACACCGAGAGCGTGGATAATTTCAAGGATTATTTCGCACGCTGCCGCCGCACCTGCGTCAAGCAAAGTCCTTTCGGCAAACATACGGTTTGAGCCGTGATGGTCAATGCAAAGCTCGATCTTATCGGCGTAAAGCTCCTCAAAATCCTTGCCGAGAAGCTTGGTGTCCGCAACATCAACGGCAACAAGAGTGCCGTATTTGTAATCCGTATCGCAGACTTTTCCGAGATAATCGAATTTTTTCGGGACAGTATCACAGCACTTGACCTCCGCCCTCTTGCCGACCGCCTCAAGCGCATATTTCAGAGCAAAAGCCGAGCCGAGCGTATCCCCGTCGGGGTGGGCGTGGCTAAGTATCAGAAAATTATCTCTCTCCCTTAAAAATTCAACCGCCGAATTAAGATCAATAACCATTAGTCCTCAGTCCTCAAATCGTCCATCATTTTGACAATATTCATACCGTGATCAATAGAATCGTCAGCCACAAAATTCAGTTCGGGAGTTTTCCTCAGATGAAGTCTTTTGCCGACCTCCCTGCGGATATATCCCGTTGCGCTTTTGAGTCCCTTGACCGCTTCCTTTGCGGTTTCAAGCCCCTCCATTGCGCTGATATATACCTTAGCGTAGGAGGCGTCGGAGCTGACTTCGACCCTCACTACGGTAAGCATTTTATCCATTACCCTCGGATCTTTAAGCTCACGGATCACCGCAATAATCTCACGCTTGATATCCTCGGATACTCTGTCTATTCTGTAACCTGCCATAAGCTACCTCTTAATCTCTGTATTCTTCGACAGTGTAGGCTTCAAAGATGTCGCCCTCCTTGATATCGGAGAACTTGGCAAGACCGATACCGCACTCATAGTTGGAGGCAACCTCCTTGACATCGTCCTTGAATCGGCGCAGAGAGCCTATCTCGTCGTCTGCAAGCACTATTCCGTCACGGACAACACGAACCTTGGAGTTTCTCGTGATCTTGCCGTCAAGAACATAACAGCCTGCGATCTTGCCGACGGAGGAAATCGTGATAACGTTTCTGACCTCCGCTCTGCCCTGCTCGACCTCACGGAACTTAGGCGCAAGCATACCCTTGATCGCCGCCTGAATTTCCTCGATACAGTCGTAGATAATTCTATACATTCTCATTTCAACGCCGTCACGCTCTGCCAGGTTGATTGCAACGGGATCGGGACGGACGTTAAAGCCGACAATTATCGCACCCGAAGCGTTCGCAAGCATAACATCGGACTCGCTCGGAGCGCCGACGCCGCTGTGAATAACACGAACTCTGACTTCCTCGTTGGAGAGCTTCTCAAGGCTCTGTTTAACAGCCTCGGCCGAGCCCTGAACGTCCGCCTTGACGATAACATTCAGCTCTTTCATCTCGCCCTCCTTGAGCGAATCAAAGAGATTGTCAAGGGTTACCTTCTGAACGGACTTGAACTGCTCTTCCTTAGCCTCTGCCTTTCTCTGCTCAACAAGCTCACGGGCAAGTCTTTCGTCGCTTACTGCGTCAAAGATATCGCCCGAATTGGGAACTTCTGCAAGTCCCATGATCTCAACGGGAACAGACGGTCCTGCCGCTTTGATCTTTCTGCCCTTGTCGTCAACCATAACACGGACACGGCCTACCGCCTGACCTGCAACGATGATATCGCCCGAACGGAGAGTTCCTTTCTGAACAAGGAGAGTAGCAATAGGGCCTCTGCCCTTGTCAAGACGGGCTTCGATAACAATACCCTTTGCCGCTCTGTTCGGATTAGCTTTAAGCTCCTGCATTTCGGCAACGAGAAGTATGCTTTCAAGCAGCTTGTCAATACCCATATGCGTCTTTGCGGAAACAGGCACGCAAATGATGTCGCCGCCCCACTCCTCGGGAACAAGACTGTGCTCGGTGAGCTGCTGCATAATTCTGTCGGGATTTGCTCCCGGTCTGTCCATCTTGTTGATCGCAACGATTACCTGAACCTCAGCCGCCTTTGCGTGGTTGATAGCCTCGATTGTCTGCGGCATAATACCGTCATCCGCCGCAACAACAAGAACGGCTATATCCGTTGCCTGTGCGCCTCTTGCACGCATTGATGTGAATGCGGCGTGACCGGGCGTGTCAAGGAATGTGATGTTCTGACCGTTGAGGTCAACTCTGTATGCACCGATGTGCTGTGTAATTCCGCCTGCCTCGGTCGAGGTGACGGAGGTGTTTCTGATTGCATCAAGAAGCGAGGTTTTACCGTGGTCAACGTGTCCCATAACGCAGACAACCGGATCACGGGGAATAAGATCCTTATCGTCGTCCTCGCTGTCGTCGATAATTCTGTCCTCGATCGTGACAACGACTGCCTTTTCGCACTTTGCGCCAAGCTCGGTCGCAACGATTTCGGCTGTATCATAGTCGATAACCTCGTTGACTGTTGCCATCTGACCGAGGGCAAAGAGCTTCTTGATAACCTCTGCCGCCGTCATATGAAGCAATGCGGCAAGGTCGCCGACCGTAATCTCGTCGGGAACATGAATGTGAAGCTGAGGCTTCTTCGCTCTTTCCGCCGCAATTCTCTTGAGTCTTTCGGCTTCGGTCTCATGACGTGAAGAACGCATACCCGGTCTGCGCTGAGGCTTCTGCTTGAACTTCTGCTTGTTGACCGTTCTGTCGCTTCTTCTGTCCTGATTTACGGGTGCGATGTTCTCATACTTCTCGTTGTACTTATCGAGGTCAACATCGTTCGCCCTTGTATCAACGGTACGGAATTCGCCCTTTGTACGGCTCTGCGGCTTTGCATTGGGATCCTTCGGTTTCTTCTTAGGCTGCTCTGCTGTCTTTGCAGGAGCTTTTTTCTCCGCCTGATCCGGCTTTTCCTCTGCCTTTGTCTCCGCCTTTTCCGGCTCTGTCTTTTCCGCCTTTTCTTCCGTTTCTTTCTTCTTTGTTTCTTTCTTCGGCTCGTTCGCCGAGGCAAAGTATGCGTCAAAATTCTCAACGCTGTTTTCCTGAGTTACTATTTCAAAAATAACGTCAAGCTCTGCTTCTTCGAGAGCTGTCATGGATTTTTTCTGTCCGTCAAAATGCTTGCTGACAATGTCAAGAATTTCCTTGCTGGGGACATCAAAATCCTTTGCCACTTCGTGGACACGGTATTTATTTATCATATACTGCGTTCCTCCCCGGATTGATTTTCGTTAAGCTTAGCGATCAATGACTTTGCAAAGCCTTCGTCGTCAACGGTAAAAACCGCCGCCTTGAAGCTTAGCGCCTGCTTGATGTCAAGCATGGTATATTTCACGTCGTAAACCGTAATTTCTTTGGTCTTGGCAATTCCCGATATTTCATCGGAAAGTCTCTGAGATGCGTCGGAGCAGATTATGCAAAGCCTTGCCCTGCCGGTATTAAGTGCCTCTTTACAGGCATCGTGACCGAGGCTGAGCCTGCCTGCTCTCCTGCAAAGTCCCAAAAGACTGAGCGCCGAATCATTCATCATTTTCCAGCTCCTCTGCCATTTTATCGTAAACCTCGTCAGGAATTTGGCACAGGAATGATTTTTCAATTCTTTTTGCTTTTCTCGCCTTTTTCAGACATTCGGCATCACGGCAGATATATGCGCCCCTGCCGTTCTTTCTGCCCGTAAGGTCAAGGACGATCTCGTCCTCAGGCGTTTTAACGACACGGACAAGCTCTTTCTTCGGCTTCATCTCGCCGCAGCCCATGCACTTACGCAAAGGGATTTTCTTCTGCTGCATTCCCATACCTCCTTTATATTAAAGCTCTACGGACGGCTCCGTCTTTCCGCTTTCGGGCTTGATATCAATCTTCCAGCCTGTCAGCTTTGCGGCAAGTCTTGCGTTCTGTCCCTTGTTGCCTATCGCAAGCGAAAGCTGAAGATCGGGAACGATAACACGGCAAGCCTTTTCCGCAGTTTCATCAACCGTAACGGAAATTACATCGGCCGGTGCAAGTGAAGCGGCAATGAACTGAGCAGGATCGTCGCTGTATTTTACTATATCTATCTTCTCACCGTAGAGCATATCTACGATCTTGCCGACACGGGCGCCTCTCGGTCCGATGCATGCGCCGACTGCGTCAACGTTCTCGTCTGCGCTGTAAACGGCGATCTTCGTTCTTGAGCCTGCCTCACGGGAAACCGCCTTGATCTCAACGGTACCGTCATAAATTTCGGGAACCTCGGACTCAAACAGTCTCTTGACAAGTCCGGGATGTGTTCTTGAGATTGTAACTCTCGGACCTCTTCTACCCTCTTTACCGTCGGCAACACCGGCGATAAAGACCTTGATAAGCATACCGGGCAGGAGGGTTTCGTTCGGGATCTGCTCGCTTCTGAAGAGCGGCTCCTGAGCCTTGCCGATCTCAACAATAGCGTCCTTTGTTTCGGGATCAACCCTTGAAACTCTGGCTGTAACGATCTCCTGATTGTGAGCCTGGAACTCCTCACGGAGTCTGCCGTGCTCAGCCTCACGGATACCCTGACGGATAACGTGCTTGCCCTTGTCGGCGGCGATACGGCTTACCTCTTTGGTCTCAAGCTCGATTTCAATTATATCTCCGACCATAGCTGTCGGCTTATACTTCTGAGCCTGCTCAACCGTCAGATCCTCATCGGGATCGACGATCTCGGACACAACGTTCTTCCTGACGAAAACACGCATTGTCTTTTTTTCAGGATCAAGCTCACAGAAAACGATGTCCTTGTTATTGTAATCACGCTTTACCGCAGTTACAAGCGCCTTTTGAATTCCCTCGCAAAGAACGTCCATCGGGATGCCCTTTTCCTTTTCAAGCATATCAAGCGCCATAAAAAGCTCTTTGTTTACCATTGTTCTTCTCCTCCGAAATCATCAAGTTTTACATAAGATGTTTCTTTTTTATTTATAGCGAGCTTCGTTCCGTCCTCGGTAAGAAGCTCAAAAATTCCGTTGTCGTAGCTCTCAAGCCTGCCCTTGAACTCCCTTGTTCCGTCAAGCGGACGAATAAGCTTGACCTGAACGGGCTTGCCGATACTCTTTTCAAAGTGGCCGTCCCTTTTGAGACTGCGCTCAAGTCCGGGTGAACAAACCTCAAGACAGTAGCTCTGCTCTATCGGATCAGCCTCATCAAGCGGCTTATCGAGAGCGTGGCTCATATCAACACAGTCGTCGATCGAAATTCCGCCGTCCTTGTCAATGAAAACTCTGAGAAACCATTCTGCTCCCTCTTTTTCAAAGCGAACGTCCCAAAGCTCAAGTCCGAGACTTTCGGCGATCGGCTGAGCGATCTCCCACACGGCGCTGACCGTTGCACCGCCTTTTCCCTTTGAAGCCATTGCATTGCCTCCTTACAATACAAAGGAGCGGGTCGCCCCACTCCTTTGTCAATACCATAGTCAATTTACATTAGTATAATAACACATAATTAAGTAAATATCAAGTGTTTTTTGTTATTTGCTTTGAGAATTTTAATTTTTCTTCTTTTTTAACGGGTTTTCGGGCTTTACGCCGCCGGTAAGGAAGCCGCTGATATACATAAGATAAGCGGAAAGAATCGAAACAACCACGCAGATCGGAATAAGCGTACCCGTGCCGATACTGCCGTTGAATATAAGGACGATAACGGCGGCAATTACGGGAACGAAGGATATTCTCCAATGCTTTGCGAGGTAGCCTGCTCCGAGCGCACCGAAAAGAGCCGGAAGAACCTGATCGAAGGCAGGAGTGAACGGAGAGCCCTCGCCCGTCAGCTTCGGAAGAATAGGAGTAAGTGCAAGAACACCGACAGCAAGAATAATCGTTGTGACGATTGAAGATGTTGCAGTCGCAATCGTTGAGATTACCTCGTCCGCCTCCGTGCCCGGCTTAGTCTTTGCAAGCTCACGGGAATTGAGAACGCAGGGCAGCTTGAGGTTTGTGATGTTGCCCGTTACGAAGGAAAGATATGTTGCGCCCGTTCCGAGCATCGGAGCATAAACGACTATTTCAAGGACGGCCGAAGTCCAGAAAATCGGAATAACCTTGAGAAGTCCCTTGAAAACCTGGTTAAAGGTAGGCCATGCGTTAAACTTAACGCAGATTGCAACCGGAACGGCAAGCAGAACGCAGATCGCCGTAACCATAAAAATCCGTCCCCAGGTGTGGGTATTGTCCATATAATTGCGGTTTTGCTTTTTCATCTGATCGGCCTCCATTCAAATGTTGATATTTCTTCGGGAAGAACGTAGTGCAGAAGCACCGCCATGCCCATTCCGGCGAACATTCCGAGAGGCATAACGAACGGCTCGAATTTTTCCCACTTGAATTTTTTGCAGAGAGCCTGAAGAATGACAACAACCACCACCGAGGTGATAAGCACGGCAACGGACATTACACCTGCGCCCATTCCGACGGGTGTGAGCTTTCCGTTTTCCTTGATTGTCGAAGCCTTTCCTGCAATGGCATTGCCGATAAACGCAGAGATAAGACCGATGAATGTTGCGGCGGAGATTATATCGCCGAACTTGTTGTCGCCGCCTGAATTGTTTGTAACCATTCCGACCTTGCTCTGAATTTTTTTCAGGAAAATCGGGATAAGAATCAGCGAGAAGATAACGCCGATCGTCATAACCCATGATACGGCGGCGAAAATTTTCGGATCGGTGATATCCTGACCGAAAACCGCTATGCTTTTGCCGTCCTGAAAGGATTCGAGTGCCGCCTGAGCCGCAGTTACCTCGTACTGGAGATTGCCGACAACGGTAAGACGTATCCACGGCAGAACGATTCCGAGAGTGCTGGCAAGCGTGACGACCGTTGCAAAAATCGCAATGGCGGGAGCAATGGTGAAAAGTGCGCTTGAAGTGACCGCATTTTTCATATCCTTTGTCGTCAGGCCGACTTCTTTGCCGTGTTTCCACGCTCTGATAAGGAAAAACAGGGACTGTGCGATGACAAATACGATAACCATCGCCGCAAGTCCGTACATAAATCCGCTTTCTTTAAAATCCTGCATACATATCCCCCTTGAGTGAGCTTCGGAACTCCGAAAATTGATATTTTTTATTTTATCACATTATACTGTGGCTCGTCAAGAATTATAAATAGGAATGTAACTTTGCCGTTTCTCCCGTTCACAAAAAATTCAACTTTATTTCCCGAAAAATTCTTGCAAAATCACGGGTTAATTAGTTATAATAGAATCAATCCAAACGGATTTTGTAAGTTTATGGAAGGGAGACGGAAGTCTGTGGAAGCAAGAAAACTCATTGAAATACTGTCGGTTGCCGAGCGGCTCAAGGACGCCGAAAGGCATTGCCTGACCTCGGGCGGCAGGCGGGAAAGCGTTGCCGAGCACTCATGGCGAATGACGCTTATGGCATATCTTATGAGTGACGAATTTCCCGAAGCCGACCTTGAAAAAATATTCAAAATGTGCCTTATTCACGATCTCGGCGAGGCTTTCACAGGCGATATTCCGACCTTTGAAAAAACGGAGGAAAACGAGAGGGTTGAAGAAAAACTGCTCCAAGAATGGGTGAAATCCCTGCCCGAGCCGTTCTGTTCCGAGATGTCGGCGCTCTATGACGAGATGAACAAGCGTGAAACTCTTGAAGCGAAGATATACAAGGCGGCAGATAATCTCGAAGCCCTCATCCAACACAATGAATCCGACATTTCAACGTGGCTTCCGCTTGAATATGATCTGCAAATGACATACGGGAACGACAAGACCGATTTTTCCGAATATATGAAAAAACTTCGTGAGCTTGTCCGTAATGACAGTATAGAAAAAATCAAAACAGCCGAAAGGAGTACTGAATTATGAGAATAATTACTGTAAGCCGTGAATTCGGAAGCGGCGGCCGTGAGATCGCCAAAAGGCTTTCCGATGTGCTCGGCATCAACTACTATGACAGCGAGATAATTACGGAGATCGCCAAAAAAGCGGATCTTGACGAGAACTATGTTGCACACTCGCTTGAAAGCGGTATTCAGCCGGCTTTTCAGATTCACTTTGCCTGTGCCTTTTCTCACATTTCCGCCCCCGACCCGACGGTAAAGCTCCTTTCCGCTCAGCACAATATCATCAACGAGCTTGCCGAAAAAGGCGATTGTATAATCGTCGGCAGAGCGGCGGACGTCCTGCTTGAAAAATATCACCCGTTCCGCATCTTCGTCTATGCCGATATGCAGTCGAAGATTGCGCGATGCAGAAAGCGAGCCGCCGAGGGCAGCAGTCTCACCGACAGGGAAATTGAAAAGAAAATCAAGCAGATCGACAAGGGCAGAGCCTCAAGCTACAATATGATATCCTCAACCGACTGGGGCGACAAACGAGGCTACGACCTTTGCGTCAACACGACTAACGCAAACATCAAGGAGATAACTCCGTTCATAGCGGAGTATGCCAAGCAGTGGTTCAAGGACAGACAGCTTTAAAGCGAAAAAATAAAAAGCGTAGGTTTCGTCAGCACGGAATCTACGCTTTGTTTTATTCTTAAAGGACTTTGTTGAAAAAGTCTATTGCTCTCGGCTGTTGGGGATTGAGGATAACGTCCTGCGGAGTTCCCTCCTCGATAATATAACCGTTGTCGATGAAAAGCACACGGTCGGCAACCTCACGGGCAAAGCCTATCTCATGGGTAACGATCGCCATTGTCATTCCCTCTGCGGCAAGATCTTTCATTACCTGAAGAACTTCTCCAACCATTTCGGGATCGAGAGCCGACGTCGGCTCGTCAAAGAGCATGATATCGGGGTTCATACAAAGCGAACGTGCGATTGCAACACGCTGTTTCTGTCCGCCCGAAAGTTGTTCGGGGAAAGCGTCCGCCTTGTCCTCAAGACCGACCTTTTTCAGCATTTGCATTGCTTCCTTTTTCGCCTGTTCCTTGTTCGCTTTTTTGAGCTGAACGGGTGCAAGCATAAGATTTTCAATAACATTCAGATTGTTAAAGAGATTGAAATGCTGGAACACCATTCCGATATTTTCTCTGATCTTGTTAAGATCTGCCTTTTTATCGGTGATCGACTGTCCGTCAACGATGATCTCACCGCCCGTCGGTTCTTCAAGACGGTTGATACAACGCAAAAAGGTTGATTTACCGCTTCCCGAAGGACCGAGAATGACAACGACCTCACCCTCATAGATATCGGTGGAAATGTCCTTTATGACCTCCAAGTGTCCGAAATTTTTCTTGAGATGTGAAACGTGAATTTTAACATTATTCTTATTTACGGCCACGGTTCATCCTCCTCTCAAGAGCCTTTGCGATCTTAGACAGAATTGTAATTACAACAAGGTACATTATGCCGACGATCAGCCAGATCTGGAAAGACTTGAAATTGATTGCAATAACATTCTTTGCGGCATTTACAAGCTCGGGGAAGCCGATAACGGAAAGAATGGAAGTATCCTTGAGCGTGATAATAAACTGGTTGATGATGCTCGGTATCATTGTGCGGATTGCCTGGGGCAAAACAACCTTCTGCATCGCTTTCCAATACGGGATTCCGAGGCTTCTTGCAGCCTCCATCTGTCCGACATCGACGGACTGTATGCCTGCTCGGATAATTTCAGACATATATGCGCCGCAGTTGAGCGAAAGGCAGATGATACCTGCCTGCAATGCGGTAAACGTAAAATTGATATTCAGGAAATTTTTGAACGCATACGGCACACCGAAGAAAACAAAGAATGCGAGAACGATCATCGGCACGCCTCTGATTATATCGACAAAAACCTGAGCGATTACATTGCAGACCTTGTTTTTCAGAACGCTGAGCATACCGAAAATGAGACCGATAACGCTTGCAAAAATAAGGCTGTAAAACGCCATTATAAGCGTCTGTCCCATTGCCTCAAGCAGCAGCTTGCCGTAAACTGATAATATTTCAGCCATTTAACAGACTCCTTCTGACAACAGCAGGGCGCCTTTGCAGACACCCCACCGCATCTTTTATTTAAACTTTATTAGCCGACATACTTGTTGATTATCTCGTCGTACTTGCCGTTTGCCTTTATGTTTTTAAGTCCGGCATTGAACATATCAAGGAATTCCTGATTGTCTGCATTGAAGATTGCAAGGCCGTAGTCGGAGCCTTCGCTCTGTGTGTTATCAAGAACCTTGAGCTTGAGTCCGCCCTCTTTGATTGAAGCCTTCATAACAGGTGTATCCTCGAAGCAAGCTGCAGCCTGACCGCCGATAACTGCCTGATACATTGTCGGAGAATCCTCAAATGAAGCGATGGTGAAGCCGTACTGATCCTTGAGGCTGTCAGCGTATTTTGCACCCATTGTACCTGTCTTAACAGCGACCTGCTTGCCCTTGAGATCCTCGAATCCCTTGATGTCGGAATTTTCGGCAACCGTCATAGCCTGTGTGCAGCGATAGTAACCGTCGGAGAATATCCAGCCCTGTGACTTGCGTTCCTCTGTGATAGAAGCACCGGCGATCATACCGTCAGCCTGACCTGCCTGGCAAGCGGCGATCGAAGCGTCCCAGCCGATGCTGTTAAGCTCGTACTTGAAGCCCTGATCCTCTGCGACTGCGGCAAGAATTTCAACATCAATACCGACAAGATTGCCCTCGGCGTCCTTGTACTCAAACGGCTTGAAAACCGTATCGGTAGCGATTATCCATGTCTTGCCTGAGTTTTTGTCATCTGTGTCGCCCTTTGTTCCGCAGCCTGCGAAAAGGCAAAGCATTGCAGAAACAGAAAGCAGAATTGCGAGAATTTTTTTCATAAAATCAAATCCTTTCAGTTATTTTGCATAGAGTTAATATAGGGATAGTTTAATCTATATTTTTTAATTAGTCAAGACTAACCGAAAGAAAACCGTCATTTTTTTAACATTTTTCTTAAAATCAGGTCAAAATGAAAGCCGTCAGCAACAAGTCTGACGGTTTTCAATGTTGTACCGTTATGCAGAAGACATTATATATCTTTACTTTCCCTTAATTACCCTTTGAACATTTTTATTCAAAATATCTTCTGCATATGCACGGTCGGAATTATTCGGAATAACCCTTCCCTTAACAATCGGACTCCCCGGAAAAATCATCGTCAAAGTCGTCGTCAAAATCGTCCGAGTCCTTGTCCTTATCCATCAGCTCGTTAAACAGCGCATAATCCGCCGCCATCTCAAAGGCATTTAATTTTCCGTCGCCGTCAAGATCAAACAATTTTCCGAAAAATCCTCTTTCAAACATTTTAGATAACCTCCGATTTTTATTTTTTCTTTTTATCCTCTGCGTTGAAATATTTTCCGTTAAGAAAATCCCCGGGAATAACGTGATTGTCGCTGTCATGATGAATATCCCAGTTTTTCCAGCTTTCTTTATCAAAGCTGTCCTGATGAAAATTCGGATTACCCTTTGTCTCTTTGTCGGGTATGGACGACCAGATCGCCGCAAAAACAATTATCAGAATAACAGTAATAACTGCCGCCATATTACCTCATCCTTTTATCAGCGTTTTTTCCGCCTCATAATAAATTCCGAGCAAATATCCGTCAAGGAATGACAGCGCCGTTTTCCTGATGCTTTTGTCAATGTTGTAGTAAGCCTCTGCAACAGAGCCTGCAATGGCGGCGATCGTGTCGCTGTCTCCGCCGATAGATATTGCGTTTCTTATCGTGTCCTCAAATCCCGTTGACTCAAAGAACGCTTCAAGCGCCTGCGGAACTGAGCCTTGACAGGTCACGTCAAAATCATAATACGGACGGATTTCATCAAGCGTGAAGTCAATTTTATAGTATTTTTCCGTTATATACCTTTTAATCTCTCCCTTGTCCTTTCCCCATCTTGCAAGGAATATCGAAGCCGCCACAGCCTGCGCTCCCTTGATCCCCTCCGGGTGGTTGTGCGAAACCTCCGCAGTCAGCTTTGCAATTTCCTCCGCCTCCCTAAGCGAAGCCGCCGCCCAACCTGCCGCCGACACCCTCATTGCCGAGCCGTTGCCGAAGCTGTTGTAGGGCGTTGTTCTTCTCCTGACGATCCACTCAACAAAGTTGCCGCCGTAGCCACAGTAAGGATATCTGCCTCCGACCTCGTGCATAGTCCTGATAAGATGATTCTTGAACGCTTCGGGTGCTTCAAGCGGTCTCTGACCTATCAGAGCCTTCGCCACGGCGAGCGTCATTACCGTATCGTCGGTAAAATCACAGCTCCTGTGAAACAAATCAAAATCCTTCGTCTTGATATTGTCAAATTCAAACCTCGAACCTACAATATCCCCTATTATTGCTCCTATCACGGCAATACCCCCTGTTTTCTTCTTGATAATATCATAAATCTTTCCCGTTTTCAAATTTCACAGTCCTGAAACAAGTTCTCTGATGCACAAAAATGAGAGCCTTGCAAAACAGCTTTTTATCTTCTGCTGTTATAATCCTCCTCAATCGAAATCGACCAGTCTTCTTCGATGCACTTGTTTGCTCTTACACAGTCAACAACATTTGAAACGGACTCGTAAAGCACCCGTGTTCCCCTGCTGTCTGCGTGATAATTGACCGCCCTGTCCTCTCTAATTCCGTATCTTGCGGCGGTCTCAACAGCGTCGATATTCGCTCCGATGAAAAGGAACTCCCAGCCGTACTTCTCCTTCTGCTTTTCTATCATCGCCTTGACCTGATCTCTTGAATAAATATGGCTTGCGTTTTCCATACCGTCGGTTGTGATGACAAATACTGTATGCTCGGGCACATCTTTGGGGCGTGCATACTTGTGAATATTGCTGATGTGATGTATCGCTCCGCCGATCGCGTCAATCAATGCCGTACAGCCTCTGACGGTATAGTCGCTGTCGGTCATCGGCTTGATTTTTTTAAGCTTCACCCTGTCGTGCAGAAC
Organism: Acutalibacteraceae bacterium; assembly: GCA_036310785.1. Classification (GTDB taxonomy): domain Bacteria; phylum Bacillota; class Clostridia; order Oscillospirales; family Acutalibacteraceae; genus CAG-488. Next base: position 1,435 of record JAXJRE010000222.1, on the reverse strand, counting down.
CTCCGACACATTGTCGAAAAGCACGGTCGAAACAAAACATTCGCCCTCCTGCTTGCGCTGTTTCTCGATCATCGCATTAAAGCCGCCGATCGTGTCGCCCTCAAGTCCTGCCATTGAGCCGCTTCTGTCCAGAATAAATACAAGCTCCGTCAAATTCTTTTTCATAATCAATTCCTCCAAAAAAATAATGTGGTCGTTCGGTTTCTCAACCTTACAGCCACATTATACAGCCCTATTCATTTTAAAAGGTCGCTCGTTGGGAGACTTTTAAACGCCCAATAATTGCAGGTCAAATTGATACAGTACCTCGTTGACCTCAAAAATATCCTTATAGTTTCCCGTCTTTATAAAATACTCGATTATCACGTCGAATTTATACGCATGGGACAGGCACATTCCTACGGTGCTCAGAAGATGATTTGCTTCATTCAAATTAAGTCTCAGTCCTATCGCAAAGGAAACGGCGGTTACCTTGCTCGGCTTATAATTCTTGTTGCACTTGATTTTTGAAAAGGTCTTTTTGTCAACGTTGGATTTCTTGTAGCACTCGACGTCGGTAAAGCCTTTTTGGTCTATGTAATAAAATAGCGTTTCCGCAAAGCCCTTATCCATCGACCTGAACAGCTCGTCAAAATCGGGTTTGGCTTCAATCGGCATCGCAGTCTGACAGTCCGGTATCATCCTGTCCGCACAGACTATTTCTTCCGGCTCAGAATAATTGTACGGGATACTTTCAAGAGAAACGCTTTCCTGCGGAGCAAAAGTTTTGAAGTCCCGTTCAATCGCATCCTCGTTGTGCGCCCTGATGTAATTATCGTCAATATAAGCCGTGATATCGCTGAATAATTTTCGGCTTATTTCGTATGCCCTTTTGTCATAGACGAGCAGGTACACCGTCATTTCGTGGCTTAGCAGAAAATCCGTTATAACGGCGGTTGCAATCCTGATAACCTTGTCCTTGGGATAACCGTACGAGCCCGACGAGATAAGCGGCATAGCAACGCTTTCGCAGTTGTGCTCCGCCGCAAGCTTCAAGCTCTCCTTATAGCAGGAGATCAGAAGCTCCTTGGGGTTTCTGATGCTGTACCAGTTCGGACCTGCGGTATGGATAATATACCTGCACGGAAGCCTGAACGCAGGCGTAATCACGGCCGAGCCGACCTTACAGCCGCCGAGCATTTTACAGTATTCGTCCAGCTCGGGACCTGCCGCCGTGTGTACGGCGAGATCTGCGCCGCCGCCCGGAACAAGGTGGCGGTTGGTGGGATTGACTATTGCGTCACACGCAATTTTTGTAATATCCTGTCTTATAATTTTCAGCGGCATTTTTCTCATTCCTCGGCAAAAGTTCATTTTTTCAGATTATAGCACAGCGTCAAGCCTAAGTCAACGCCGCAAGCCGCCGTATTCGGGACAGATGAAGTTACAAAAGTGT
>JAXJRE010000221.1:0-3958 GCA_036310785.1 Acutalibacteraceae bacterium | reverse complement strand
CGACTGCGTTTTTCGTTAAAAGGCACCCATTCGCCGAGGCTGAAATGCACGGGATATAACCGGTCTGCGATCTCAACTGCGAACGAAAAAGAGGTACGCTTGCCGACTTCAAAAATCTTTCTGAAGCCCCATGCCGTATTATTTCTGAGCTTTGCGCCGTCATAGCAGAACGAACACTCCCTGATTTCAAGAGGAACGGTCTCGCTCCGCTCCCTGAGAAGCAAAACAGGCTTTTCGCAGTAATCAAAAACAGGTGACGAAATATAACCGCAAACCTCAACTCCGCTTTCACGGGCCTTGAATTTAGTCAATACAAGCTCAAAAGCTTCGGCTTCGTAAAGGACATTTTCGCCGTGAGAAAGTATTATTTTTTCATCAAACGAGGCTTCCAATTCGCCCTTATATTTCATAGATACAAGGTAGTATTTGTTCATTTCCTCCGCTTCGGGGAAATTGAGAATTATACTGTCCTCAGTTTTTTCAAGGAGCTTTTCAATCCGCTCAACCTCACGGCGGTACGCTTCGCCCTCAAGATGATAAGGAAGCAGGTAATCACCTTTCAGCCGTCTTAAAATATCCTCGGTGAAAACAGACTGAACATAGCCCGGAACAGAATCGTATTCGGAGAATATCTCCTCCCACCTGCCGACAAAATCGTTGAAAAACAAGGCACATTCAAGGCTCTTGCCCACTCCGCCGGGATTGTTCATCTTTCTGTATTCACAGTCTGCGACGTAACCGAAAGCCTTTTTCTCTCTCACGCAGTCAAGGCAGAAGTTCACCGTTTCAAGATCGCAGTTTTCCGAAACGCTGAAAAGAATATTCTCGTCTCCCCTGTTTTTTACGGCAATATTGATCCCCGCAGGACAAAGATAAACGTTGTCATCATCGCCGAGATCTATAACGCCGGGAACGTCGTCATTGTATCTGAAGCCCGATTTTTTTCGATTGCCGTTATTGTACGGCACAAGCTTATATGTGACAAGATCAACAGCCTCGTAATTCTCCTCAAAGAAATCTACAATTTTTGTCAGAGCGTTGTCGGACAAGGTGTCGTCGGCGTCCAGAAAAGCAATGTACTTGCCCTTTGCGGCAGTTATTCCGCAGTTTCTCGCCTCCGAAAGTCCACGATGCTCCTGAGTTATTACGGAAACATTCGCGGAATCAACCGCAAAATCCCTGACGATATCCGCAGAGCCGTCCGTACTGCCGTCATTCACGAGCAGTATTTCGGTCTTATCCGCATCAAAGGTCTGAGCCTTTAGAGAGTCAAGGCACTTTTTAATTGTATTTTCTGCATTATAAAACGGCACGATAACCGATATAATCTTTTCAAATTCGGTCACAAGATCACCTCAAATCAATAATTAGATTATAACCTCCGCCGAGGCTTTTTGCAACAATCTTTGTGAATATTCGCACAAATAAACGTCAAAAATCTCAACGGGTGATATTATGAAAAGCAGTATAATAAAAAAAGAAAGCAAGGATATTATCAAAGGCAAACGCAGGCAGGCTCTGTCGATTGTGTTGTTCTCCCTGTTTTTCTGTGCGGTAATGACTGCCGTTTCATACGGGATAATACTCATTTCCGATCTTTTTTCAGGAATAGGATTACCGGTCGTCATAGCCGGAGCTGTGATTCTGACACTCATATGCTTTGTAACTCTCTGCGTTTACAGCTCTGTGAGCGTGGGTGAAAAGGCCTGGTACAACGGAATAACGGCAAACAAATCAAATTATTCACGCAGGCTTTTCTTCTGGTTCAGACCTAAAAATTCATTTCGTGCGCTTCGCTTTCACATTGCAATGTTTTTCATCAAGCTGTCGCTTGCCATACTGTTTTTTCTCCCCTGTATAATTCTTCTGTGGTCGATATACTATCTTTCGGGCACGGGAGGGCTTGAGCTTTACCTCTTCATTTCCCTTGCGGCAGGAAGTGTAATTTTCAGCATCAGCGGTTTGATATTTTATTTTATAGCCGTACAGCGGTATTTTATCGCCGAATATCTTTTTTCTTCAAATCCGAGGCTCGGCGTTTTTATGGCAATCAAACAAAGCAAAAACCTGCTTGACGGTCATATTTTTGAGATAGTAAGGTTCAAGCTGAGCTTTCTACCGTGGTTTTTAGGCTGTCTTGCCGTTATTCCCGCATTTTACTTCATTCCGTACTATAAAGAAAGCTGTTGTGTGGTTGCAAAAAAAATAACTTTGTGATAGAATACTAAGTGATTTTTGTCACGGAGATGTTTATATGAAGGATAACCTGAAATGGACTAAATCAAAAGTATTTCTGATAGCTTTCAACTGTATTCTTTGCGTTGCGATAGTCGTCAGCTCAATGATGATAGTAATTGATAAATCGAGGATCAAGAACGGTGCGGTTTACACATCATCGGAAGGTCAGACCGAAGCGTCGGGTACGCAGACCTCTGCCTCAAGCACGGCAAGGCTGATGATCGCCGGAGACAACATGGTTTATCGGACGGTGTTCTCGCAGGCCTCGGAAAAAGCCAGCGGAAACGGGTACGATTTTTCCGGAGCATATGACGGAATCAAGGAGATTATTTCTAAATCAGACCTTGCAATGATTAACCAGAATACTGTTATGGACGATAAGAACGAGCCCTCCGCCGCTCCTGATTTCAACACCCCCGATCAGATGCTCGACAAGCTGATTGATCTCGGCTTTGATGTTTTTAATCAGGCAAACGATCATATTATGGATATGGGACTGTCGGGTGCGATCAACGATATTGCACTATTCAAGATGAAAGAAAAGCAGGCGCTTCTGACCGGACTTTTTGAAAACCGGGAAGAAATGATGAAGCCGCAGGTCACGGAAATAAACGGAATTAAATTCTCCTTTGTCGGTATAACGGAATCCCTCGGCGGATTTGACACTCCCGATGAATCCGACATCGGTATACTTGATCTTTCCGACACCCGTGCCAGCGAGGACGAACTTAACGGTACGATGAAACAGCTTGTCGAAAACGCAAAAAGCGCCTCCGACATCGTCTGTGTAACCGTCCATTGGGACGACGAGGAGGAAGCCGGGCTTTCGGACTATCAGCAAGAGGTAATTGATAAGCTTCTCGGATACGGCGCAGATATAATCATCGGCACAGGCAAGAATGAGCTCGGAGCATTCCAATACAAGGACAACGGCGACGGCGAACAGGCTGTTATCATTCCGTCGCTCGGCAAGGTTATTTCTCTCGAGGAAAGCGCAAAGAGCCTTCTCGGCGGAATAGCAGACATCACAGTCACAAAGGACGCTAAAACCGGCCAGACTTCCATCACCGCCGCAAAGCTTATTCCTACGGTAACCGTCTACGGCGAGGATTACGAAAACGTCTGTGTTCTTCCCCTTTCAAAATGTACCGAGGACATTATCACAAAGCACGGCTTCGCTCAGGAGGACGAAAGCTTCACATACAGCTTCATAAAAAACTATTATAACAAGAAGTTTGGCAACTCACTCGAAATAAACTATTGATTTTGAGAAATAAATAGGTCAAGGCTTGTATCGGGAAATTTATATACCGATACAAGCCTTAATTTTTTAATCAACCGCATATGTTAATGTATATTTTTAGCCGTTTTATTTATATTATTTCGATAGCAATATGTCTAATATCCAAAATTTAATGTCTGCTATTACACCTCATCCGCCGAATTAGACTTTAGATTTTAGATGTTAGACTTTAGATGAGTAATTTTATAGTTTTCATAAACAACAAAATAAAGACTTAAACATATGTTTTTATCAATCCCTCAGTCAGCTTCGATGTCCAGCTCCCCTTGCAACAAGTGGAGACTGAATTGATTTCTGCAAGCTTTTCAGCCTTCCCCTTGAGGGGAAGGTGCCGAGGAACGAGGCGGATGAGGTGTGAAAAGCAGAAATATAATGTCATCAGACTTGCTCCACCTCATCACCGCCTACGGCGGAGCT
>JAXJRE010000220.1:0-2119 GCA_036310785.1 Acutalibacteraceae bacterium | reverse complement strand
TATTGAGCGTGAATTCATTCTCCGTTGCGTATCTTTCAGCGTCGGAGCTCTCGTATCCTGTTATCGTGAAGTCCTCAACCTTGACAACATTGCCGTCACCGTCAACCGTGTAACCAAAGGCCTTTTCTCCGATTGCGGTTACCGACTTAGGAACAGAGATTTCCTTGCACTCGCTCAGGAACGCATATGCGCCGACGGACGTTATACCCTCGCAGAGAACGATACTCTTGGGATTTCCCAGCATGTATTCGGGAATTGTGTCTGCCGTACTGTCACCGATCGCACCTGTTCCCGTAAACGTCAGAACGCCGTCATCGGAAACCTCCCATGTAAGAGTCTCGCTGATCGTTCCGCTCTTAGGGAAGTATTTTCCGAGAGAATTGAAAGTAAAGCCGTTTTCGGTTGCATAGCTCTGAGCCGCATTTTCGTCATATCCCGTTATTTCAAATCCGTCGATCTTCGATCCGCTCTTGCCGTATCCGAAAGCCTTTTTGCCGATCGTTTCAACCGTGTGCGGAATGTTTACGCTTTTCAGCGATGTGCAAAGGTAAAAAGCCTCGTCGCCGATCGTTGTTATTCCGTCCGTAAGCTCAACCGTTGCAAGCTTTTTACAGCCCGAAAATGCTGCCGAAGATATCGTGCGAACGCTTGACGGGAAGCTGACTGCCTCAAGCTTTTCGCATCCGTCAAATGCAGACTCTCCGATCTCTGAAATTGTTTCATTAAGCGTAAGCGTTGTGAGATTTTCACAGCAGAAAAACGCTCTGTCTGCAATCTTTTCAAGTGAATCGGGAGCTTCAAAAGTTTTGAGAAGAATACAGGAATGGAATGCTGAATCGCCGATGGTCTTAACCGAATCGGGAAGCTCAATCGTCTTGAGAGATGAGCATTTGTAGAACGCCTTCGTGCCGATTTCGGTTACCGTTTCAGGCAGATTGACCGTTTCCAACGAGCTGCAGCCCGAAAAAGTCTGCTCCTCCACCTTGGTTATTCCGCCCTCGACCGTAATGCTGCGAAGTCCCTTGCACTCAAAGAATGTGCCCTTGCCGAGCTTGGTTACCGTCGCAGGAATAATAAGGTTTTCCAAAGTATAGTTCTTGTAAAAGACATAGCTGCCTATACCCGTGATTTCCTCACCGAAAACAACATTTGTATAGTCTATTCCTGCCCACGGCATAGTAGCATTTCCGTTGCTGTCCTTGTACTCATCATAGTCGGGAATGTCACCGGTGCCGCCGAAGGTCAGAGTCTTTGTAATATTGTCAAAGCTCCATGTAACCTCCGAGCCTTCGATCGTCTGAGCGGCAGCCGCCGTCAAGGACATAAGTCCCGTACTGCAAACCGTCAGCATCAGGCATAAAGCAATCGCTAATGATATAATTTTTTTCATTTAAACTTCTCTCCTTTGCTAAATCATTATTGCAATATTGATTGCTATTCATTGTAATTATAAATCATTTTCTTTTTTGTGTCAACAAAAATCATCTATCCAATATTTTAGCCCGTCTCATACTCGATTTTATAATAAATACTCTGTAAAAATCAGGCCTGTATCGGTTTATTATTCGATACAGGCCCTTGATCTAAACTTTTGTCATTCGAATTTTCGTCAGCTTTTTGCCGTAAAAAGGGGGAACGGTCCGATGTGTGCAGCATCGAACCGTTCAAGGGAAAGAGAAAATAAAAATGAAAATAGAGATAACTATCTCCGAGAATTAATATATTATATGTCTGCTGAGAATTTGTTGCAAATTTATGAACAAACTGTTAACATTACTCGATTTCCGCGTTTTTTTATTTCTTTTTCACATATTATAGGGTATTTTTAAGAAAAAACAGTCTTTTCTTTTATAAAAAGTCGAATTTTAAATGCTCTCTATCGGCAAATCTTATCAATAATCGGCAATTAATTTTCCAAGTTTTTTTAAAACGATCTGCTTCCATAAATCTCAGGCAAGAAAATTTCATTTTTGTATTGACTTTTTAAAATTAATTTGGTAAAATATCTAAGCGTTGTTAAACAACGAGGGCCATTAGCTCAGTTGGTTAGAGCAACCGGCTCATAACCGGTTGGTCCGGGGTTCGAGTCCCTGATGGCCCACCAATATCAATATAGGGG
>JAXJRE010000219.1:0-4925 GCA_036310785.1 Acutalibacteraceae bacterium | reverse complement strand
AGGCGAAGTCCTCGCTTCCGCCGCCGACCTTCGGACCGCCGAGAGCCGACATAGGCATTGCGCCCTCGCCGAACATCTCCTTCATAAACCTGTTTGCCTTCTCCGACATTTCACCGTTTGCAATCATCGGAGGACAGAAGTTAAAAAATTCAACCTCGGCTTCGGCTCTGAAAGCCGTAGCAACAGCCTGACAAATCTCCTTGATCCTTGCTTTGATCTTGTCGTTGACTTTCAGGTCTGCCGTGCGGATTGTTCCTCTCATAACCGCCGTGTCGGGGATAATGTTTGAGGCTTCTCCGGCATTGAACATTCCTGTTGTGAAAACGCCGAACTCGTCGGGACCGAGCTCACGGCTGTTTATCTCCTGCAACGCAAGGTGAATATGGCATGCCGCCGTGATCGGATCGACCGAAACGTGAGGCATAGCTCCGTGGCCGCCCTTACCCTTGACCGTGATTCTATACTGTTCGCACGAAGCCATTCCCGTGCCGCCGTCGGGGATAAGCACGGTGCCCGAGGGCAGGGGAAGACCGGGAACAACGTGAATCATCATTGCCGCGTCAACGTGCGGATCTTCAAGCACTCCGGCTTTTATCATATCGTCCGAGCCTTGAAAGATTTCCTCGGCAGGCTGGAACATCAGCTTTACCGTTCCCTCAAGCTCGTCCTCATGCTCCTTGAGAAGCTTTGCGGCGCCCAACAGCATAGCCGTGTGCATATCGTGACCGCAGCCGTGCATTTTGCCCTGCTCCTCGCTTTTATATTCGACCTCGGCTTCTTCCTTGACGGGCAGAGCGTCCATATCGGCTCTTATAAGAATTGTTTTGCCGTCTTTTTTGCCGCCGGCAAGAGCCGCAGACCGCATTTTCCGCAGTCCTTAGGTTCGTATCCCATTTCGGTAAGCTGTTCCTTTACCAAAGCCTTGGTTTTTTCAAGCTCAAAGCCGACCTCGGGATGACGGTGAATTTCACGTCTGCACTTCTGAAGCTCCGGCTGAAGCTGTTGAGCCTCATTCAATATTTGCTGTGCGTCCATTTTAAGCTCCTCTCTGTTAAAAAACCTATAATTCAGCGGCGTGACACAAAGCCTCGCCGCCAATATTTTTTCAATATTAGTATTTACGAACAATTCGGATAATAACCGAAAAATCTGCTTATTTACACCAAAGACCGTGAATGTTGCAGAAAGCGTAAACCGCTTCGATTTCATCGCAGTCACAGATGCAAAAACAGGCTTCCGGCTTTTCTCCGGGATGAAGATAGTTTATCTGAAAGCTCCGTTTTGTCTGAACGGCGATCCACTCGATGTAATGCTCGGGCTGCATCGGATGCTCTGCGCAGCCGACTTTAACGTGTATTTTCCCGTCCTTCACATTGCAAATCGGAATGTGCTTCTGCGGATCTGCTTTAGTTGAGTTTGGAATCAGCTCAGTCATTTTTTCTCCGCAGCAAAATGTGGAATTTCCTTTGCTTTTAACGGCCGTTACCATACTTCCGCATCGTGTGCAAATGAAAAATCTCTGACGCATAATTCACTCTCCAAAATGAAAAATCAATAGTTTTCTGCGTGGATTTCAAAATAGCTCTGAGGATGCTTGCAGGCAGGGCAAAGCTGGGGAGCCTTTTCTCCGACAACGATATGGCCGCAGTTTCTGCATTCCCAGATTTTAACTTCGCTCTTTTCAAAAACCTCCGCCATTTCTACATTATGAAGCAGGGCGCGGTAACGTTCCTCGTGGTGCTTTTCGATAGCGGCGATAAGGCGGAAACGGATTGCAAGCTCCTTGAAGCCCTCCTCCTCGGCTGTCTTTGCGAAGCCCTCGTACATATCGGTCCACTCGTAGTTCTCACCCTCTGCGGCGGCAAGAAGATTTTCTGCCGTGTCACCGATTCCCTCAAGCTCCTTGAACCAGAGCTTTGCGTGCTCCTTTTCGTTTTCCGCAGTTTTAAGGAAGAGTGCGGCGATCTGCTCAAAGCCCTGCTTCTTGGCAACCGATGCGAAGTAGGTGTACTTGTTGCGAGCCTCCGATTCTCCGGAGAAAGCCGCCATAAGGTTTTTCTCCGTCTGTGTTCCTGCGTATTTGTTTGTCTTGTTCATAGTCCTTCTTCCTTTCTGAAAATGTATTAAGTATACTGCCGTTTTATGACAGTACGGCTGAAAACAAACGGCCGAAGCACGCATGTGTTCCATAAAAATATTATATCCAATCGAAAAATCTTTGTCAACAAACATATTTTAATATTTGATTAACAGTATTTTAATTTTTGTCGCTTGTAAAAAAGCTTATGACGTGTTAAAATAATAAAAAACTTTCAGGGTGAAAAAATGATTAACGAAGAAGAAACTAAAAAGCTTTTCGGTGCAAGGCTGACAGAGGCGAGAAAGCTTTGTGGAATAACACAGCTTGCGCTTGCTGAAAAAATCAATTACAGCGACAAGGCTGTTTCAAAGTGGGAAAGAGGGGAGAGCCTCCCCGATGTTTTCACGATAATGAGGATCGCCGATACGCTCGGAGTGACCATGTCCTATCTCCTCGGGGAGGAGGATAAGCCGAGAACACCGGAGAAGACGGAGTACAGCAGAAAAAACAGACGTTCGATCGCTGTATTTGTGCCGCTTGTGTCGGCTCTCGGAATATATTTTATAGCGTCCGTTCTGTTTCTTATATTCAAGCAGATACCGTCGCTTGCGGAATATGCCGAATACACGTTTCTCTTTGCTCTGCCTGTCGTGTTCATAACCCTGAGCGTGTTTTCCTTCATCTGGTGGAATAACCTTTCTCAGTTTGTTTGTCTGTCCCTCTTGATTTGGACAGTTTATCTCACCGTTTATACCGCAGTAGGTCTTTTTGCAAGCCTGCCCGATTTCAAGTATATTTTCATCTCCTGCGCAATATTGCAGGTTATATGTATAATTGTATTTCTATTTGTGCATTTTAAAAAGAAGAATAAATAAATTTACGGGACTGCCTATGATTGACAGCCCCGTTTCTTAATACAGGCAAATTAAAAATGCTAAGAAGTGCGTTACCGTTCCGCCGAGTATGAAAAGGTGGAAGATAAAGTGAAAATACTTTTTATATCTGCCGAGCGAATAGAAAACCGTTCCGACCGTATAAATTATACCGCCGAGTATCAGCAGTCCGAAAAGCAGAAAGCAGTTTTTATCATTGAGATAAATCGGATAAAAAAGAAATATACACATCCAGCCGATCACCATATATAGCGCCATTTGAAGCTTTTTGAATTTTTCCTGATCTATGAATGTAAGTGTGATGCCGAGAATGGAAGCCGCAACGCTCACCGATATGCAGGATATCGCAAGAGCTTTATAATAGGGGAGAAGGTCAAGTATCATCAGCGGAATACTCGTTCCGGTTATCAGTACGAATATAACGGAGTGGTCAACAAGCCTTGCAACCTTTTTTGCGTTTCCGGGTGCAAGCCAATGGTAAATCGACGAGCCGCCGTAAAGAATGATCATGGCTGTTCCAAAAATAACAGAGCTGATGATATGGCTTAAATCGCTTGACTTTAACAGCAGAACAATCATCGCCGCAATTCCGAACACAACACCAATAATGTGAGATATCGAATTTGCCTTATCCTCTTTAACCGTGTAATCAGGCAGACGAACATTTTCAAGAGTCATATTTTTCCTCCTATCTGGGACCTTTACCGTGGTTGTTTCAACATATTCATTGTATGCTCAGCCGTTCAAAAAGTCACCCTACACGTCGTTTTTGCCTCTCTACACCGACTCTACCGTGAGTAGAGTGGACTATTTTCAACTCTACCGTACAAAAATCGACGCTTTTTTAAAAAATTTAGTTTTAACTCTTGATAAATCTTTCACACATTGGTATAATATTTAAGATTGGGAAACACCCGAAAAACCGAAAGGAGATATTTACAATGAACTATTCAGCAGAAGTTCAGGGAATGTGCTGTGTAGCTAAGGGTCCGAAACATGATCCGGCTCCGATTCCCGAAGAAGGCAAGTGGATCGCTGCAAAGCAGATCACTGATATTTCAGGTTATACGCACGGCGTGGGCTGGTGCGCACCTCAGCAGGGTGCCTGCAAGCTTTCGCTCAATGTTAAGGGCGGCGTTATCGAGGAAGCTCTCGTTGAGACAATCGGCTGTTCCGGTATGACTCATTCCGCAGCTATGGCGGCTGAGATTCTTCCCGGCAAGACAATTCTTGAAGCTCTCAACACAGACCTTGTTTGCGACGCTATCAATACTGCTATGCGTGAGCTGTTCCTTCAGATCGTTTACGGCCGTACCCAGTCCGCTTTCTCAGAGGACGGACTTGTTATCGGCGCAGGCATGGAGGATCTCGGTAAAGGCTCTCGCTCAATGGTTGGCACAATGTACGGCACAAAGGCTAAGGGCGTTCGTTATCTTGAGATGACAGAGGGCTATTGCACAAGAATGGCTCTTGACGCTGACGATCAGGTTATCGGTTACGAATTCGTTTCTCTCGGCAAGATGACCGACTTCATCAAGAAGGGTATGGAGCCGAACGAAGCATACGAGAAATCCAAGGGCACATACGGCCGCTTCGACGAAGCTGTTAAGTATATCGACCCGAGAAAAGAATAATTGAAGGAGGAATAACGCAATGGCACAGTTTGAAGGTTATGAGAGACGTGAGGCTAAAATCCTCGGCGTTCTTAAAGAATACGGTATTTCCTCCATCGACGAATGTAAGGAAATCACACTTGAAAAGGGTATTGACGTTGATCAGATCGTTCGTTCAACTCAGCCCATCTGCTTTGAAAATGCTATCTGGGCTTACACGGTAGGCGCAGCTATCGCTATCAAGACAGGCTGCACAAAGGCTGCCGACGCTGCCGCAGCAATCGGTATCGGACTCCAGAGCTTCTGCATCCCCGGTTCTGTTGCTGAGAACCGTAAGGT
>JAXJRE010000218.1:0-1900 GCA_036310785.1 Acutalibacteraceae bacterium | reverse complement strand
GCGGTCGGTCAGATCATCGGTGACAGCGATAAATTCGTCAGCGCACCGATACACGCCTCAGTTTCGGGTACGGTAACGGCGGTCGGAAACGTCAAGCTTCCGAGCGGCGTAATGGCTCAGGGCGTTACAATCGAATCCGACGGCGAAATGAGACTTTACGAGGGACTTAAAGCCCCCGAGGTCAATAACAAAGAGGAGCTTTGCAAGGCAGTCAGGGAATCAGGTCTTGTCGGAATGGGCGGCGCAGGCTTCCCGACCCACGTCAAGCTCAATGTTCCCGACGATAAGCACATCGACACTCTTATCATCAACGCCGCAGAGTGCGAGCCTTACATCACGGTCGATTACCGTGAATGTATCGACAACTCATGGGACGTCTGCTCGGGAATCAAAACGATTAAAGAGCTTCTCAACATTCCGAATGTTGTCATTGCGGTCGAGGACAACAAGCCCGACGCATTTGAAATTCTTCATCAGATCGTCGATAAGGAAAACGGAGCGGACGCTTCGATCAAGATAATGCAGCTCAAATCCGTTTACCCTCAGGGCGCGGAAAAGATGATGGTTCAGTCCGCAACGGGCCGTCAGGTGCCTCCCGGAAAGCTTCCGGCAGACGTCGGCTGTATTGTAATGAACGTCACTTCTGTCGCCTTTATCTCACGTTATCTTAAAACAGGCAAACCGCTTGTCAGCCGTTCAATGACCGTTGACGGCAAAGCGATTGCCGAGCCTAAGAACGTCCGTGTTCCGATCGGCACCAGCTTTGCGGATGTTGTTGAATTCTGCGGCGGCTTCAGGGACGAGCCGGTCAAGATCATTGCCGGCGGTCCGATGATGGGTATGGCGATAACGGATATCAATTATCCGATTTCCAAGAGCAACAACGCTCTGCTTGCCTTCTCCAAGGAGGACGCTAAAATCTTCCGTGAGACCGACTGTATCCGCTGCGGCCGCTGTGCCGCCGCCTGTCCGCTCAGCCTTGTTCCGACAAAGGTTGTCCGTGATTCAAAGGCAAAGGACGTTGACGCACTTCTCAAGGACGGCGTTATGGTCTGCATGGAGTGCGGAAGCTGTGCATGCTCCTGCCCGGCTAAGAAACCGCTTGTTCAGAATATGAGACTTGCAAAATCTATCATCAGAGAGGCAGGTGCAAAGAAATGACATTAAATAATAAGCTCGTTGTCAGCGCGTCGCCTCACGACCGCAGTCCGAGGACCGTCAGAAGCCTTATGCTAGACGTCATTATCGCACTTATTCCGGCGCTCATTGCTTCGGTCATCTTCTACGGACCGAGAGCGCTTTTGATCGAATGTGTCAGCGTTGCGACCTGCGTTATATTTGAATACATCACAAGGATCGCTTTCAAGCGTCCTCAGTCAATCGGCGATCTCAGCGCAGTTATAACGGGACTTCTGCTTGCATTCAATCTTCCCGTTTCTATCCCCCTGTGGATGGTCGTTATCGGAGCACTTGTTGCGATAGTTGTCGCAAAGCAATTCTTCGGCGGAATCGGTCAGAACTTCGTCAACCCTGCTCTTGCAGGACGTATCGTTCTTCTCACCTCTTTCCCCGTTGCAATGTCAACATGGACTCAGCCGCTCACATGGACAATGTCCAAGCTCGACGGAATAACCTCGGCTTCTCCCCTCTCCTCTATCCACGGAATGATCTCCGGCGGAGAGGCTCCCGATGTTTCACTCGTTGAAATGCTCATCGGCTGGCGTGCAGGCTGTCTCGGCGAGACCTGTGCAATCGCACTCCTTCTCGGCGGCGTATACCTTGTTGTCCGTAAGGTCATTTCACCGACAATTCCGCTTACATATATAGGAACTGTCGCCGTTATCATGCTCATCGCAGGCAAGGGCGATTTCCGCTTTATGATTTACGAGCTTCTCGGCGG
>JAXJRE010000217.1:0-2927 GCA_036310785.1 Acutalibacteraceae bacterium | reverse complement strand
TTCCGTCACCGATCGTCTTTCCGTTTTCAACATTGATGTTGCTGAAGCTGTTTTCCGGGATAATCATTCCTCCGGCAACGATGAACGGAGTATAAACCGTTGTGTCCTTGCCCGACACCTTGACGGTTTTCTTTGAAAGGTTGTTGACGGTAATTACCATTTTGACCTGACCTTTTTTGCCTGCAAGCTTTTCCGGCTCGATCTGTTTGCCGTCAAGATAATAGGTGATGCCGATGCTTATCGGAAGCTCCTTTTCCGTTGTGCCTCTGTAATACAGATCCGTTGTTTCCATATTCCAGCGATACGAGCCGTCCTTGTTTTTGATCGGTTCAATACTGCTTTTTACGTTCGTGATATCGGCAAGGTCGCTTGCGTCGTCGATGTAGGTCTGAGCCTTATCCGTGTGAAGCCAGTCGGTGACGATCTTGCTTGTGATATTGCCGTCAGCCGACATATTGACATAGACCGTTTCACTCTTTTTGTAAGAGGACGCCGCAGTGTCGTAGCTGACCTGAGCGGGCTGTGAATTTTCTGTCGGAGCGGTATTGTTCTTTTCCGTGTCCTCCTTTTTCCCGGAGCAGGCGGTCAGAGCGGCGAGCATCGAAGCGCAGAGAAGAACGGATATTATTCTCTTAATATTGTTTTTCATATCGTTACCTCCTATAATTCAGGCATTGCTTTCTGCCGTGGATTTATCCTTTTTGTTTTTCTTTATCTTCTTGCCGAGGAAGTCATAGGTCGTTTTCTCAATGAACTTTTCAAGCACAAGCAGCAGGGGAGTGAGCATAAGAATGATTACTCCTGCGCTTATCAGCGAGCCTCTTGCAAGCATTGCGCATATCTCTTTTACTATCTTGATATCGCAGATCAGGTAAACTCCGAAGGTTGCGCCGAAGAATACGAGCGAGCTTTGGAAGATCGAACGGTCGGAAGCGTTTGCGGCGATCCTGATCGCATCGTGCCTGTCGTGTCCCTTTCTCAGCTCCTCACGGAATCGGGAGGTGAGAAGTATTGCATAGTCAACCGTTGCGCCGAGCTGGACACAGCCTATGACCGTCGGGGCGATAAAGGCTATCGTTGTGCCTGTCGCAAAAGAAATTGCCTTGTTGATGAGAATTGCAAGCTCGATAGAAAGCACAAGTACGGTCGGGATTGATACCGATTTGAAGATTATAGCTATGAGCACGAATATCGAAAGGATAGAAAGAAGACTTGTCAATTTGAAATCGTGATCCGTTATGTCGATCAGATCCTTATACAGTGCGCCCTCGCCCGTGACACGTCCGCTTTCGTCATATTTCTTGACAATGGTGACGATCTTGTCAATTTGCTCGTTACATTCGTCCGTTGCGGAGACATAAGAGGAGTTGACAAGTATCATCTGTCTGCCGCCCGTCTTTGCGATCTGTTTCAGAGCCTCGGGAACGATGGAATCGGGGATTCCCGAGCCGACAAAGCTGTTGTATGCGACAAGATTGGTAACTCCGGGAAGCGCCTTGATCTCGTTTTCCATTCTGACAAGCTCCGAAGCCTCAATACTGTCGTCAACAATTATGAAATGAGAGGTCGCCATATTGAACTCGTCTTTCATCTTGTTCAGTCCCGATATACAGCCTATATCGTCGGGAAGCATTTTGTCCATTGAGTAATAAACGTCAACATTCGCCTGCATGATGTATGCCGGAATAAAGAGCAGAACGAACAGAGCCACCCATATCTTTTTATGTCTGAGAACAAAGTCGTTGAGGTTGTCAAACTTTGGAATGAAGCTTCTGTGACGGTATTTGTGAATGTATTTGTCAAACTGAAGAATGAGAACCGGAAGAACGACAATTACGGTAAGAACGCCGAATACAACGCCCTTCGCCATAACAAGACCGATATCCTTTCCGAGCGAAAGATCCATAAAGCAGAGAGCGAGGAAACCGAAAATCGTTGTCAGCGAACTACCAGAAAGGGAGACGAACGCACTTTGGATTGCGCTTGCCATTGCGTCACGCTTGTCGGGATATCGGAGTTTTTCCTCCTCAAATCGGTCGATAAGGAATACCGAATAGTCCATCGTGACTCCGAGCTGAAGTATTGCGGCTATACATTGGGTGATGTACGAGATCTGCCCGAAAATTACGTTTGTACCCATATTGTAAACGACCGCCATGCACAGCGCCGCCAGCAGAACAAGAGGCTCTACCCAAGACTCCATACAGAACGACATTATGACGAGGGCAAGAGCAATAGCCACGGCTATGAATATCGGCGCCTGAGAGTCGGCAAGATCTCTTGTGTCTTTCATAATGACGCCCATGCCGCTCATAAAGCATTGCTCGTTGAGAAGACTGCGGATATCCTGTATTGCCTGCATGGTCTCGTCCGTAACTGCTTTGTATTTATACTGTATCAGCATCATTGTGCATTTGCCGTCCTTGCTGTAAAAGATATCCTTGACAGCCTGAGGACTGATTTCCTGCGGTATGCTGATGTCGGCAATGTCGTCAACCCAAATGACGGAGCTGACATTTTCAACCTTTGCAATTTTTTCTTTCAGGGCAACTATGTCCTTTGACGGCATATCTTCAATCACAAGGAACGACATTGACGCGCTGTTAAAGGTTTCGTCAAGCTCCTCCTCGCCCTTTACAGAGTCAAGCTCGCCGGGCAGGTAAGACAGTATATCGTAGTTGACGAAGGTATTGATATAACCGATTGCACTCGGAATAAGGAGCAGGACGGCTATGATCGTGATTAGCTTTGGGTGATATGCGATGAAATTCGCTATCCTTTTCATCTTTAAGTCATACTCCTTTCAATTTCTGCGGAAGATTCTTTTCCGAGATTATATTTTTTACGCTTGCAAACAGAAGCGGCTTTATCTCCGTGATGCCGAACGGTGATTCAAAAACGAGGGAATCGTAGCATACCGAGCCGAC
>JAXJRE010000216.1:0-2442 GCA_036310785.1 Acutalibacteraceae bacterium | reverse complement strand
GATCGTTGCACAGATCAACGGAAAGGTTCGTGCAAAGCTCATGATCCCTGCCGAAATCGAAACGGCAGAGGCTGTCGAGCTTGCGAAGAAGGATCCTGCGATTGCGGCGGCGATCGAGGGCAAAACCGTTGTCAAGGAGCTTTATGTCAAGGGCAGACTTGTAAATATCGTTGTTAAATAAATCAAAAGGGACTGTCGCTTATTGCGACAGCCCCTGCTTTTTTATTGTTTAATGTTATATTTTAAACAGCTCATATACAGAGGCTTTCGCCGCCTTGATGTATTCGGGCATTTTTTCTTTCAGCACATTTCGGTATATTTCCGCCTTTTCCTCAAAGGAAACGTAGGCTTTTATCAGCTTTTGTGCGTCGGTTATCTCGGACACGGGAACAACAAGTCCGTTATAATCCGAAAAAATATCCTTGGCAATTCCTTTTGATTTGACGCTGTAACCGATAACGAGCGTCGGTACGCAGGTGCTGTAAGCCGCAATCGTTGCGTGAGTTCTTGCGCCGATGAACATTTCACAGCGTGAAATAATGCTCTTGTACTGCGTCGCAGTCAGCGTGTCGGGCACAACGGACACCCTGTCCGAGCCGAGCTTTTCGGCAATCCTGCCGAGGATAAGCTGATCGCCGTCCTCTTTCTTCGTAACGTGAGGAATGAGCAGTATGTTTTTATCGCTGTTTTCAAGAACGTATCTGAGGAAACCGATCGCAATGCTCTCAATGCTTTCACCCTCACCGGCATATTCTCCTATAAGTGAGCTGATGTTGAAACCGAGAGTATTCGGCTTAACCTCAAATTTGCCGCCGAAATCGGTATCAATATCAAGAGTAAATGCAGGATCGGGATAAAGCACGGTGTTTTTATCAATCCCGCAGCCTATCAGCGTTTCATAAGTCATGCTCTCTCTTGTCACAATAAGATCAAAGGTTTTCAGATCCTTTATCTTGTACTCGCTGAGATCTTCCTCGCCGACGGAACAGCCCCAGAGCACGGTTTTTTTGCCGAGCTTTTTCAGCTCCCTGTTAAAAGCCGCCGCCATATGACCGTCGCCGTAGCAGTAATTGTCGCCGCCGACGGAAACGTAAACGTCATTGTCCTTGAGCGAGGGATTTTTGCAGGAAAGCGAATAGAAATATTCGTCCGCCGACTTCTGCGATTTTCTGCTCAGCGAAGAAATTTTCAGCTTTTGCATAAAACCGAGCGACGAAACGGGACGGGTATAATTGAACTCCTCCGTTTCGTCAATGTTCGGCAGATCGCCCGCCTTATCACTCTGCGCATTGAGAGTGTAGAGCTTGATGACCGACTCGGGCCTGCCGTTTTTTATCATCGCAGAAAGTGTTCTGACAATCGCTTCACAGCCGTGGTTTTCACAGCCGCCGTGCGAATAAAAAGCGTAACGCATCAGGATTACTCCTCAATCAGTTTTAAATCAACATCGTCAAAGTGTACCCAGCCCCACGATCTGGACCACGCTCTCGATGTGCCGTCCGCATTGAGAACCTCGAAAACAAAAGCCGGGTAAATATAATCAAGATTTTCGCTGTTTGAACTTGAATTACCTCCGGAAAGGATAAGCGTAAGCTTATAAAGACCGGGAGCAAGATTGTGGTTTCTGATAGTTGCCTCAACCTCGTATTCCCCGACGTCGTTAATGTTTGCAAATGTTTTGGTGAAGGCGGTTTCAATCGGAGTTTCGTCCGCCTGCCATATCAGCATACGGAAGCTCAGATCGCCTATATCGGGAACCTTGGTTTTCAGCTTCAGCTTGAAATCAATCGGCTCGTCCGCCTCGTATATACAGGATTCATTGTGAAGAATATCAAGCGAGAGAATCTCGGCTTTGTCGAGATTGTAGCCCGGCAGTCTGGCAAGATCCTTGTATTCGTAGTGGTTGCGCTTCTCCATATAGGCTTCGCTGTTGTAAAGCCTTATTCCGCCCTCAACTTCGCCGTCATAGATTACCTTGCCCTCCTTGAGCACGATAACACGGTCGCAGAGCTGGCGGATAGTGTTCATCTGATGGCTGACGAAAAGGATCGTTTTTCCGCTGTCGGCAATGCTTCTCATCTTCTGAATACATTTTTTCTGAAAACGGGTGTCGCCGACGGCAAGAACCTCGTCTACAAGCAGTATATCGGGATCAAGATGCGAGGCGACAGCAAAGGCAAGGCGGACAAACATTCCGCTTGAATATCTCTTGACGGGAGTATCAATGAACTTCCCTACCTCGGAAAATTCCAGAATATCGTCAAATTTTGCGTCGATCTCTGCCCTCGTCATACCGAGGATAGCTCCGTTGAGGTAGATGTTCTCCCGTCCGGTAAGCTCTCTGTTGAAGCCTGTTCCGACCTCAAGCATTGAAGAAATTTTTCCGTAAAACTCAATTTTTCCGTCCGTCGGCTCGGTAATTCTTGAAATAATCTTGAGAAG
>JAXJRE010000215.1:0-4522 GCA_036310785.1 Acutalibacteraceae bacterium | reverse complement strand
GACCTGTGCAATCGCACTTCTCCTCGGCGGCGTATACCTGGTTGTACGTAAGGTTATTTCCCCGACAATTCCGCTTACATATATCGGAACAGTCGCCGTTATAATGCTCATCGCAGGCAAGGGTGATTTCCGCTTTATGATTTATGAGCTTCTCGGCGGCGGACTTCTCCTCGGCGCAATATTCATGGCGACGGACTACACCACCTCGCCCATCACCTTTAAGGGCAAGATCATCTTCGGTGTCGGTTGCGGACTTATCACCGCCGTAATCAGGCTCTTCGGCAATCTTCCCGAGGGTGTTTCCTACTCGATCATCATTATGAACATTCTCGTTCCGCTTATTGAGAGAGCAACTCTCCCGAAGCCGTTCGGCACTCCTAAAAAAGAAAAGAAGGAGGCTGAGGCAAAATGAAAAAACAGATAATAATTCCCACGGTTGCACTTTTCATCATCTGCCTTGTTGCAACGGCGTTGCTTGCTTTGGCAAATAACGTGACCGCACCGATCATCGAAAAGAATTCAGCCGAGTCCGAGGCTAAATCCCGTATGGAGGTTCTTGAGGAGGCAAAAAGCTTTGAGGACAAGACCTGCGGAAAAATCAGCTACGCAGTCGGACTTGACGAAAACGGTCAGACGGTCGGTATGATATTCACAACAACCTCAAAGAGCTACGGCGGCGACCTTGTTGTTATGACGGGCGTTGACACCGAAGGCTCAATCACAGGCATACAGATCCTCCAGATCAGCGACACCGCAGGTCTCGGAATGAAGGCACAGACAGATTCCTTCAAGGATCAGTTCAAGGGACTTGTCAGCGGCATAAAGGTTGCCAAAAACAGCGCAGATCACGACAGCAACGAGATACTTGCCCTGACAGGCGCAACGATCACCTCGAATGCGGTCACGACCGCAGTAAACGAGGCTCTTGAAAACTTCAAGACTATTACGGAAAACGGAGGTGCAAACTGATGGCAGAAAAGAAATCACTCGGCAAGGAGCTGACAAAGGGCTTTATCATCGAAAACCCTGTTCTTCGTCTTGTCCTCGGCACATGCCCCACCCTCGCCACTACGACCTCGGTTTCCAGTGCGATCGGTATGGGCGTTTCGGCTTCGATCGTTCTCATCTGCTCGAACATCGTTATTTCGGCTCTGAGAAAGGTTATTCCGCAGAAAGTCCGTATTCCTGCATACATAGTTATCATCGCCTCTTTCGTTACAATGGTGCAGATGCTTGTCAAAGCGTTTGTTCCCGTACTCAACGATCAGCTCGGCGTTTACCTTCCGCTTATCGTTGTTAACTGTATCATTCTCGGCAGAGCGGAGGCATTTGCAAGCAAGAACGGCGTGCTCGCCTCGGCTGTTGACGGACTGGGCATGGGCATCGGCTTCACGGGTGCTCTGTTCGTTATGGGCGCAATCCGTGAGATACTCGGCGCAGGCACCTTCCTCAACGGAATCAGCGACCTCATCGGCGGCAGCTTCAACGGATTTTCAATTCCTTTCCTCAACGAAAACCCGATGCTGATATTCATTCTCGCCCCCGGCGGCTTCTTCGTATTCGGTATGGTAATGGCTCTCGCCAACAAGATAGCCGAATCCAAGGGCAAGCCCAAGGCTGTGCTTCACGGCTGTGAGAACTGCCCGATGGCAAAGCATTGCTCTATCAAGGACACCCACGAGGGCTGTGAGAAGAAGGAGGCTGAAGCATAATGGAAATGACAAAAGGCCTTTTTAGCATACTGCTCACAATGATACTCACTCAGAACTTCGTTCTTGCAAGGTTCCTCGGAATATGTCCGTTCCTCGGCGTTTCCAAAAAGCTGAACACGGCGGTCGGTATGTCGCTTGCGGTTATCTTCGTTATGGCGCTTGCAACTGCGGTAACATATCCTATCAACAAGTATCTGCTTGTTGCAAACAACCTTGAATATCTTCAGACTATCGTATTTATTCTTGTAATCGCCGCTCTCGTTCAGATGGTTGAGATCGTTCTCAAAAAATACATACCGTCGCTTTACAACGCCCTCGGTATTTATCTTCCGCTTATCACTACGAACTGTGCTGTTCTCGGCGTTGTAACCCTCAATGTTGACAACGGCTACAATTTCCTCCAGTCGCTTGTATGTGCTATCGGCGGAGGCGTAGGCTTCCTGATTGCAATGGTAATGTTTGCAGGCGTCCGTTCAAGACTTGAATCCTGCGACATTCCCAAGGTCCTCAAGGGACTCCCGATAACACTTGTTGCCGCTTCGCTTGTTTCGCTCTCATTTTTGGGCTTCGCAGGCGTTGTCGAAAATATATTTGCATAAGGAGGCGTTGAGATGAATCCAATTTTATTAGCGGTTTTGATCGTTTCGGTCATCGGACTCATTGCAGGTCTCGGACTTGCCGTCGCCTCGATAGTTATGGCTGTTCCCGTGGATAAAAAAGCGGAAGCGATCCGTGAATGTCTGCCCGGTGCAAACTGCGGCGCCTGCGGATTTTCAGGCTGTGACGGCTACGCTTCGGCTCTTTCAAAGGGCATTACGACAAACACGGCTCTCTGCGCTCCCGGAGGAAACGAAACCTCCAAGGCTATCGCAGAGGTCACGGGACTTTCTGCCGGCGAGGTTGCCCCCTCAGCGGCTGTCGTAATGTGTCAGGGCTTCTGCGGCAAGGCAGAAATCAAGATGCAGTACAACGGTGTTGAATCCTGCCAGATGGCGAAACAGCTTTTCGGCGGTCCGAAGGAATGTATTTACGGCTGTATCGGTCTCGGTGACTGTGTAAGAGCCTGCCCATACGAGGCTATTCACATCTGCGACGGAGTTGCAAGAGTCAATCCAGCGATGTGCAAGGCTTGTAAGCAGTGTCTCAAGACCTGCCCGAACCACATTATCAAGATGATGCCTCTGCACGAAGCAAAGGCAACAAACCTCTGCTCCAACCACGACAAGGGCGCAATCACGCGCAAGGAATGTGCAAACGGCTGTATCGGCTGTATGAAGTGCGTCAAGGCTTGCGAATTCGGCGCAGTCGAGGTCAAGGACTTCTGCGCAAAGGTTGATTACAGCAAGTGCACAGGCTGCGGAAAGTGCACAGAAACCTGCCCCGTCAAGTGCATCAACCTCATCACTCTTGACTGATTATCAGAGCGGTTGCGAAAGTAAACTAAATTGGGGACTGTCGCACTAAGCGAAGAACAAAAGAAACAATTATTAAATCAAAAGACTTGTATTGGCTTTTAATACCGATACAAGTCTTTAAATTTCTTATTCAGAACAAAACAAGAAAATATATGTTTCTTTTTAGCCGTTTTTTCCGATTTGACGTATAAACATACGCCGGGCATCGGAAGAAAACGGCTTCTTCATCTTATTGCGACAGCCCCTTTTCTTATTTGTTTATAGCCGCTTGACTTTTTAATTCTGTTGTTATATATTAGTCATGTAATGTCCCTGATCGGACATTGTTTTTTGTATTACTTTTCAGGAGGTCTGAAGCCGTGACTAATGAAAATTATAATAACCATAAAAAGAAAGGTGAAGAACTTGCCTCTCAGATGTCATTGATCGAATTGGCTTCGCAAATGCGAAATTCATCTAAATCAATAGAGCGTTTGGGAATCAAGCAATATAACTGGTGGAACGAGGGCTTGCACGGCGTTGCAAGAGCCGGAATTGCGACTGTTTTTCCTCAGGCAATTTGCATGGCTGCGGCCTTCGATCCGAAAGCGCTAAAAAAATGTGCGGACATCATCTCTACAGAAGCCCGTGCGAAATATAATGAAAGTCAAAGCAAGAACGATTACGGCATCTACAAAGGCTTGACGCTCTGGTCGCCAAACATCAATATATTCAGAGATCCTCGCTGGGGCAGAGGTCACGAAACCTACGGCGAAGATCCGTATCTTACAAGTGTTCTCGGATGCGCCTTTATCGAGGGTATTCAGGGCGACGATGAAAAATATTACAAGGCTTCGGCGTGCGCAAAGCATTTCTGTGTCCACGGCGGACCCGAAAGCCTGAGACACGGCTTCAACGCCGAGGTATCCAAAAAGGATTTTTACGAAACATATATTCCAGCCTTTGAGGCGGCGGTCAAGGTCGCCAAGGTCAGCGGCGTTATGGGCGCATATAATCAGACGAACGGTGAAAGCTGCTGCGCTTCAACCTTTCTCATCAATGATTTACTTCGTAATCAGTGGGGCTTTGACGGATATTATGTTTCGGACTGTTCCGCAATCATAGACGTTTTTTACAGGCATAATAAAAGCTTAAATCCCGCAAAGGGAGCGGCGCAGGCGGTGAAGGCCGGCTGTGATCTTGAGTGTGGAGTGGTTTACTCCCTGCTGCCCGTTTCGGTCACATTGGACTACATCGACAAACAAACTCTGAGAAAATCCGTTGCAAGGTTATTTGCAATCAGGAGCGCACTCGGAATGTTTGACAAGGACTGTAAGTACAATCAGATCTCTCCAAAAGAAAACGCAACGCCCGAACACGAATATGAAGCGGTTAAAATGGCTGAAAAAGGTATTG
>JAXJRE010000214.1:0-18614 GCA_036310785.1 Acutalibacteraceae bacterium | reverse complement strand
GTTACACGATTTCCAATCGTGCTCCTTCGGCCAGCTCGGACAACTCTCCAAATTCATTTCGCAATATTCTGTTGCCGCTGTCGGCAAATCCGAACAGCTACAATATTATAACTGAACGAATAGCGAAAATCAAGTATTTTTTTAAAATTTTCAGTCAATATTGAAATGTTTCTTCCATTCAGCCTCTTTGAAGCCGATCAGAACGGTGTCCCCGTCCACAATCAGCGGTCTTTTTACCAACATTCCGTCGCTCGCAAGCAGATCAAATTTTTCCCCGTCGCTCATTGTCGGGAGCTTTTCCTTTAAGTTCATCGACTTGTAAAGCATACCGCTTGTGTTGAAAAACTTTTTCAGTTCAACGCCGCTTGCCTTTGCCCATTCTTTCAGCTCTGCGGCGGTGGGATTTTCCTCCTTAATATGTCGGTCGGTATATTCAATCCCGTTTTCGTCAAGCCACTTTTTCGCTTTCTGGCAGGTCGAGCATTTCGGATATTCAATGAACAGCATAGTTTTTTCCTCCTTAAAAAAGTCCTGCGGCTTTGCCGTTTTCGTTGTGCTTGTCTATCGTTGCGGCGTAATAGAAATTCTCACCGCTCTTGTCGGTCAGGAAGAAAACATAATCCGTGTCGGCAGGATGGAGAGCCGCATTGATCGCCTTCATTCCCGGATTGCAGATCGCACCGACGGGCAGTCCGCTGCAATAATAGGTGCTGTAAAGATTCATATATTTCTGAACTTCATCGTTCTGATTTTCGAGCGCAACCCCGTCCTCATATCCGAGCGTATCTTTGAGATTTTCCGTGATATAAAAGGTTGTAACGTCGCTTTGAAGCTTCGGGAAAGAAGCGGGATCCTTCAATCTGTTGTGGAAAACGGACGAAACATTGGCACATTCCTCTATGTCGGCGTCACATTCCTTCTGAATTATCGAAGCAAGGGTGATCATCTGATCCATTGTGTAGCCGAGAGCCTGCGCCCTTGTTTTCATCTCGTCGGTGATTTTCGATTTGTAATTATCAATGAATTTATTTACAACCGACTGTGCGTTGGAGTCGAGATAAAATTCGTATGTGTCGGGAAAAATGTAGCCCTCAAGCAGAAAAACTCTGTCCTGAGCGTTGTCGATTTCAATGCCTGCAACGGGATTTTTACAGGCTTCAAGAAAAGCCCCTGCGGTGCAGACCTTGTTCTGTTCAAGCTTGTCCGCAATCTGAATTATCGTGTAGCCCTCGGGAAAAGTGACGGTCACGGTGTTGTCGGGAAGCGTAGTCTTGCTCTTTGTCGTCAGAAAAGGTATTCCCTCACCGACCTTGCAGGACGCAAGCGTAAAAATTACTGCGGCGCAGACGATTAACGCCGCAACTCTTTTATATATTTTCATTTTAAATACCTCGGATTGTTTTTTAATATAATACATTATTTTTTTCTGTGTGTCAATAAACGCCGCCGCTTTGCAAATACTAATTGCGGAGGTGAACAAACTGTGGAAAAGAAGAAAAAGAACAAGAAACGTAAGCCGGAGCTTTCTCCGCTTGTGCAGTCCATTGTCAGCGACTGGGAGGCAGGCAGCGAAACCGATGTTCTCGGCAGCTACACGGGCAATCCGAGCGAAACCGTCAGACCTCAGCAGGATGCGGACGATCTTTAATTGACTTTTGTATATTAATAAGGTATAATATTTTTCGTCGAAAGCCTTTGTCACGGCTTTGAAATTAAGTTTTCCGAGCCGTGACAGCATACGTTTTGTGGGTGAAAAAGGGCTTAGCCGCTACATATTGATACCCTCGGATTTTATTGCCGTTTTACGAAAAATTGCTTGACATTATTGTGTCTATGTGATAGAATAACTATACCTCTTTAAGGAGGGTTCTTTTTTGTGCCCTCTTTTAGGAATTTACAGGGTGTAAATTCCCGTATGAGGGAGGCTTAAAATCCCGGGAAACCGGTTAAATGGAGGTGCCGAAATGAGAGTTAAGGTTACACTCGCTTGCACAGAATGCAAGCAGCGCAATTACGACACAATGAAGAACAAGAAGAACACACCCGACAGGTTGGAGATGAACAAGTACTGCAGATTCTGCAAGAAGCATACTCTCCACAAAGAGACGAAGTAAGCTGGGAGGAGAACTGTTATGGCGAAAAAAGAGAGTTCCGAAGCTGCTAAGAAAATCGCAAAGGCTGAAAAAGAAAAGACTTCCAAGAAGTCAAAGAATAAGCCCAACGTTTTCGTGCGTATGGGCAAGGCCATAAAGAATTTCTTCAAGAACAGCAAGGGCGATCTTAAAAAGATCACATGGCCTGACGCAAAGGAAGTCATTAAAGGAACCGTTGTCACCATCGTTTGTATCGCAATCGTCGGTGTGCTCGTATTCCTTGTTGACCTCGGTCTTACAAAGGGCATCAGCGGACTTCGAACTGTCGCAGAAAACCGCACGACCACAACCGTTGCAGAAACCACCACGGCGGCAGAAGCCGACTCCGCAGGCGGTCTCAGCATAAGCGAGGGTACAACGGCGGCTCAATAATTTCAGCGATACGGAGGAACGGCAATGTCAAATGATGCCAGATGGTATGTTGTTCATACCTACTCGGGCTACGAGAACAAGGTAGCCACAAACGTTTTGAAAGCTGCCGAAAACCGTAAGATGCAGGATGAGATCCTTGAGGTCAAGATTCCTACCGAAACCGTCGTCGAGGTTCGTGAGGACGGCAAAACCCGTGAGGTTGAGCGTAAGATCTTCCCGGGTTACGTTATGGTTAAGATTGCAACTTTCCTTGACGAAAACGATATGCCTAAAATCAGCGATGAGGCATGGCTCGTTATCCGCAACACAAGAGGTGCGACGGGCTTTGTCGGTCCGGAGGGTAAGCCGATCCCCCTGACGGAGGAAGAGGTTTACAGACTCGGCGTTGAAAAGAAGGTTGTCGAGGTCAAGTATGAGGTTGGCGACACAGTCAACATCACCGATGAAATCTTTGAAGGCTTCACCGGTAAAGTCGAGGAGATCGACCTTGAAAACAACAAAGTCAAGGTTACGGTTTCCGCATTGTTCGGCAAGGAGACTCTGGTTGAGCTTGAGCTGGATCAGGTTGAACCCCTTGACGACTGATGAAAAACGATAATTAAGCCGCAAGGCTTGATTTATATGTCCCCTTGGGGCATGGAGCTTCGGCTCCGTTGTGGGAGGAGCAAAAATTCAATCAAATTGCTCCGATGAACCACATTATTTTGGAGGTGCAAGAAATGGCTCAGAAGGTAGTAGGCTTTATTAAGCTTCAGATCCCTGCCGGCAAAGCAACACCGGCACCGCCCGTTGGTCCGGCACTCGGTCAGCACGGCGTAAACATTATGGCATTCACAAAAGAATTTAACGAGCGTACAAAGAACGACGCAGGTCTTATCATCCCTGTTGTTATCACGGTTTATGCAGACCGTACTTTTACATTCGTTACAAAGACACCGCCCGCAGCAGTTCTTATCAAGAAGGCTTGCGGAATCGAGAGCGGTTCAGGTGTGCCTAACAAGACAAAGGTTGCCACGATTACAAGTGAGCAGGTTAGAAAAATCGCTGAACAGAAGATGCCTGACTTGAATGCAGCAACGATCGAAACAGCAATGTCAATGATCGCCGGTACTGCACGCAGCATGGGCGTTACTGTTGTAGATTAATGCTCCCGCGTGGGAGGTAAAATCCGATTTAACCACTATTCAGGGAGGAATATCTTATGAAACACGGTAAGAAATATATTGAGAGCGCAAAGCTCGTTGACAGAGCTACGCTTTATGATCCGGCAGAGGCTCTTGATCTTGCAGTCAAGACTTCTTCCGCAAAGTTTGATGAAACTGTAGAAGTCCACGTTCGTCTCGGTGTTGACTCACGTCATGCCGATCAGCAGGTTCGTGGCGCCGTCGTTCTTCCGAACGGTACGGGTAAGAAAGTCAGAGTTGCTGTTTTCGCTAAGGGCGACGCAGCAGACGCTGCCGCAGCAGCAGGCGCAGAGATCGTCGGCGCTGAGGATCTTGTTGCTAAGATCCAGGGCGAAGGCTTCCTCGATTTCGATGTTGCTATCGCAGCTCCCAACATGATGGGACTTGTAGGTCGTCTCGGTAAGGTTCTCGGCCCCCGTGGTCTTATGCCTTCACCGAAAGCAGGTACGGTTACTCCTGATGTCGCTAAGGCTGTTGAAGAGGCTAAGGCAGGTAAGATCGAGTACCGTCTTGACAAGACAAACATCATTCACTGCCCGATCGGCAAGGTTTCCTTCGGTGCTGAGAAGCTTCAGGAGAACTACAAGACTCTCCTTGACGCTATCAACAAGGCAAAGCCGGCAGCGGCAAAGGGTCAGTACATCAGAAGCTGCGTTGTTGCAACAACAATGGGTCCCGGCGTACGCATCAACCCTGCAAAGGCAGTTGTAACTGACTGATAAATCAAAATAAAAAAGGTCGGGCTTTTCAGTCTGACCTTTTTTGATTATTTAGGGGGTGAAAAAATGAACGGTAAACAAAAGTCGAATATTATTTCCTGCGTTTCGTATATATTTGTTTTTCTCGGCTTTGCCCTGTCGTATATGTTCACATATCCGCAGTACGACGTTCTGATTTTTACAAGAGATTATGAGAGCGGTTTTCTCACCATTCTGAACGAGGCTATTCACTACGGCAACGGAAGACTGCTCGGAAATGTCCTCGGATTTTATTTTTCACATCATTTTACGGCGGCGATTTTTGTAACGGCTTTTTTCCTGACGCTGACCGTTTATCTTGCAAACCGTCTTTTCCTTGACGGCAAAAGCAAATATATATTCCCCATTGCCGTTCTGACTGCCCTGCCTGCGATCGGAATAATGCGTGAGGTCTACTGTATGACAGCGGCTTTCTGCAACTACGCCGTGCCGTTTGTTTTCGCTCTGATTTCCTGCAATCTGATAAAAAATCTGCGTTGCGGCGGCTCCCGGCTGTTGCTCATTCCTCTTGCTGTGTCGTCGGCTTGTGCCTGTCTTTTCAGCGAAAACACTACTGTTGTGTTGATTTGCCTTGCGTTTTTGATTGTTGTTTTTGATTTTATCAAAGATAAAAAATTTTCGGTATCGGGTGCGGTAAATCTTGTTTTTACGGCGGTCGGTACAGGAATAATGCTTTTGATCCCCCGTGTGACCGACACAACGGAAAAGCTCAGCTATTACAGAGGGTATGTGACCGAGCCGATGTCGCTGTTATACAATGCGCTTTCTGCGCTGAGAAGTTTCGCCGTCCTTGCGGCTCAGTATCTGCCTGTTTATCTCGTCATCTCGGCTGTGATGATTTTCGTTTTATTCAGGCATTGCAAGCTCGGAAAAGTATTTAAAATCATATTGACTGCGTTGCTTTGCGTTCTTCCGCCCATGAGCCTGCTGACGCTCATTTCTTTGAAAAAGCACCGAGCTTTTCGTCGGTATATCTGCTTGCAGAGGTGGCTTATCTTTGCGCCGTGCTTGCGGTCTCAGTTCTTTCAAAAAGAAAGGAGCTTATCCTCTCAACGCTTGCAACGGTAATTCTGCTCGGAAGTGCGGTCGCGCCGATGATGATAGTCAACCACAGAGGAGACAGAACATTCTTCACAACATTTGCTATTCTCTTGTGCTTTGCACTGTATCTTGTTTCGCTTTTGCGTGAGGAAATTCAAATTAAGGATCGGATAAAGCGAGCTTTCTGTATCGCTTCACCCGTTATTTTTGCCGCAGTCAGTCTAACAATGCTTGTGCTGTGCGCTCAGAATTTTGCCGCATACGCTTTCAGAGCCGACTACATTGCAAATCAGGCGACATCAACGCTCGATATTTCCGTTCCCGAGCTGCCGCACAGCCGTCTTGCGACAGAAAAAACCTTCAATCAGATTGATCCCTGTCTTTTGTTTGAAGGTGCCGTTCCGTCCTATTCGGTGATTCCGGCGGACGAATGGGAAAAGGGCGAGGAATACAAAAGAATTACCGACTCGTCGCCCGTTGAAGCGATAAAGAACGGCATTAAATATTGGAAATTTAAGGATCCCAAATATCCCGAAAAGCTGTTTAAAGCTTATTCGATGAGCAAGAACGGTTAAGTCGGATTTGCGGTAGTCCTGTGATCTAAACGCAAAATAAAAGGGGTGGATTTTTTGAAATTCAAAAAGCTTCTCAGCTCGTTTCTCGCTTTGAATTTTGTATTCGGATTTTCTGTTTCCGCTTTCGGAGCGGAGAGCGTCAGTCAGCCTTATGAAAGCGGAGTTGCAGGCAGCTCGCTTTTCCGTATTCCGTCGATGATTACTCTCGCCGACGGTAATGTTCTGGTGAGTGCAGACGTCCGTTACGGCAACGGCTCGGACTCTCCTGCCAATATAGATACGGGCATAAGAATTTCCGAGGACAACGGCGAAACGTGGTCTGAAATAAATATGATAAACCATTTTGAAGATTTCAGCGACGAGTGCTCGGGCGAAGCTATTAAGGCAAGTGCGTCATTTATCGACAGCGCAGCTCTTCAAGCCTCGGACGGAACAGTTTTTGTCATCTGTGACGCCTGCCCTGCCTTTATCGGATTGACAGCGGCGAAGAAAAACGGCGGCGGATTTATTGACGGAAAAATTGCTCTCTGCGATAAAACGACCGAAACAAAAGCCGAAAGCGGAAAGCTTGACAAGACGGCGTATCCGTATTATATTGACGATTTCTGCGGCGATTATGCTCCGATAAAAAGATTTTCGGACTCCTCCGTCTATGACGGATACTATGTTGACCGTGAATACAATCTATACAAAACGACCGGCGGCTCGCTCGAAAAGGTTATGGTAAACTCCTTTGATAAGGACGGACAAAAGACAGAGCAGACCGTTCATGCCAATATCTTCTATGCCTTATCGCCCGTTAAAATTTATCCCGCATTTTATTTGTGGCTGAGGAAGAGTACGGACAACGGAAAAACGTGGAGCGCGCCCTATATTCTTAATCCGCAGATCAATTCAAGCGGTTTCACGGGAGTGTGTCCCGGAAGAGGATTTTCAACCTCGGTTGACGGAAATGAGCGGCTGTTTTTTGCTATCTACGACAACAACGACTTGCGTGAAAAAACAAGCGTGATATATTCCGACGATAACGGACTGACCTGGCAGAGAAGTGAAAAAATCGACGGCAGAGGCTTTGCACGCAAAAGCTCTGAGGCTCAGGCAGTAACCTTTGAAGACGGAACAATCCGCATTTTTTCAAGGAACGAGGCTAATCATATCGGCTACAGCGACAGCAAGGACGGCGGAAAGACATGGAGCAAGTACACGCTCGACGGCTCGCTGAAATATTGCTCAAACTGTATGGTTTCTTTTATAAACTATTCAAAACCGATAAACGGCAAGAAAGCTGTTATTGCCTCTTTCCCCGAAAAGGCGAAAAGAAAATGCGGCAAAATAAAAATCGGTCTTGTCGGCGATGACAACAAAATCGACTGGGCGTATGAATACAATGTCACCGAAAGCAGGGAAAACTTCACCTTTGTTTATTCCTGTCTGACCGAGCTTGAGGACGGATCGGTCGCCTTGCTTTACGAGAGCAATGCGGCGGAAATCACATATAAAGTCTTTTCCGTCGATGAGCTTGTTTCTTCGGAAACCAAGGTCGGAAATTTCAAGAAATTTTGGCAGAGAATTGTTACGGTTATTATAAATCCGTTCCACTGCATCTGAATAAAAAATCCGGCGCAGAAATTTCCTGCGTCGGATTTTTGATATTATTCGATTTTCAGCCTCTTGGATTCGGGAAGCTTCTCGTCCTTCTTAGGCAAAGTCAATTTGAGAACACCGTTGTCATACTTTGCTTTGATGTGATCGGTATCAACTCCGGATACATCAAACTGTCTGCTGTAAGAGCCGTAGGAGCGTTCCATACGGACGATCTTGTCTTTCTCGTTCTTTTCCTCCACTCTGCTGTGACGTTCGGCATGAACCGTAAGCGTGTCACCGCTGATATCAAGGTTGATGTCCTTTTTGTCAAATCCGGGAAGATCGGCTTCGAGCAGATAATGATCGCCCTCATCGGTTACATCGGTTTTAAATTCCGCAAGATCCTGCGAGTCGAAAAATCCGCCGAAAGGATTTGCAAAGAAATTCCTTTCAAATTCCTCCATCTCACGGAAAGGATTGTAAGTGTTTACGTGACGGTTGTTGTTTCTGCGTGTAAGTTCAAACATAATAAATACCTCCAAAAATTAGTATTGTTTTATGTCGCCCTTTTAATTTTTCATCCGACAAGGTCGGCGTCAGTCGGAAATTTTACACAACCCATCGGTCTCATCTCTTTTCTTAGGTTTCTTTCTTTTTCCTTTTGACAGCTATATTATATCCGTGATTATGGTATATTATGTTATCTGCCTGTTAACAAACTGTAAATTTAGCACTCTATGCAAGAGAGTGCTAATCATCGGCTTGAGATAATATTTTATACCGCTTAAATTGACAGAACGACTAAGAAAGTGTATTATATTAGTATCATTTCCCAAGGAGGAAGGACCATGGCGAAAGGATTGCCCAATTCACATAAGCACATCAGAAACAAGCAAAAACCGCTTCAATTCAGCGGTGACGGAAAGTTTCGCATACTTCATCTGACGGATATCCACGAGGTTGATCCCGAAATGGACGACGATCCCGATCAGCAGATTCCGACGAAAAAGACCGTTGAAACAATAAATGTAATCCGCAGATGCGTTGAGCTTGCCAAGCCCGATCTTGTCGTTTTCGGCGGAGACAATATCAGCGGACAATGGGAAGAATTTACGTTTGATTATATGTATAAAACGATTAAAAAAATCGTTGAGCCGATAGCGGAGAGAAACATTCCTCTGGCGATCGTTTTCGGAAATCATGACGCGGAAGAGGAAAAGAAGCTTCCGTTTCTCAACAAAGAAAATCAGATTGCAATTTATTCCGAGTACGAAAACTTCAGAGGAACAATGAACGATGAAGATGTTCACGGCTGCGGAAATTACAGTCTGCCCATTCTCTCCTCGGACTCAAGCCGTGTTGCGTGGAAAGTGTGGTGTGTTGACTCGAACGACTATATGAGAGACGAAAGCTTCAATGTAATTGAGCATGGCGGATATGATTATGTTCATTCCGATCAGATCGAATGGTACGAAAAAACTGCGGCTCGGCTCAAGGCGGAAAACGGCGGTAAAACCGTTCCGTCGGTGCTTTTCCAGCATATACCTGTTTTGCAGGAATATGACCTGATGACCGAGGCGGAAAAAGATACACCGGGAGCGGTAGGTCATGACGGTAAATTTTATTTGCCCTGTGAGGGAGCGTTGATTGACGGCGAGCTTAACGAAGCCCCCTGTCCGCCGAAAATGCACCGCGAACAGTTTGAAAGCTGGAAGAAAACGGGCGATATAGTTGCCGCTTTCTTCGGTCACGACCATGTCAATACCTTTACAATGGAAATCGACGGCATCAGACTTGTGCAAACTCCCGGCGCAGGCTACCACACCTACGGCGGCAGGCACGGCGGTCGGCTGATAATTCTGGACGAGAACAAACCCGATACATACGAAACGGAAAATATTTTCATCGACCGTGTGACCGACGGTAAATTATAATCATCGAAGCAGTACAAATCATTTTTTGGTTTGTACTGCCTTTGTTTTTATTTGAATTCTTAAGATTTGCTTAATTTTTCATCAATTTTATTGTATAGACAAGGCTTTTATCTTATAATAAAATCAGAAAAAATAGGTGAGGTATCTGAAATGGTAAACATTATTGCGTGTGACGACGATATAGATATCGTCCGAGCTCTTAAAATCTATCTTTCTGCCGAGGGTTTCAATGTCTTAGAAGCATATAACGGCAACGAGGTTTTGCGCCTGCTCGCCGAAAATGAAGTTCATCTGGTTTTGATGGATGTTATGATGCCGAAGAAAGACGGAATTGAGACAACCGCCGAAATCAGAAAGAAATATAATGTTCCCGTAATACTGATAACCGCAAAAAGCGAGGACTATGACAAGGTGCTCGGTCTTGACGTGGGAGCCGACGACTACATCACGAAGCCGTTCAATCCCGTAGAGGTCGTTGCCCGTGCAAAATCTCAGCTTCGACGTTATTTACAGCTTGGCAAAGCGCCGACGGGCAACCTCATACGCAACGGCGGAATTGTGATTGACGACAGCGCAAAGACGGTTCTTGTTGACGGAGAGGAGATTAGCTTCACTCCGACCGAGTATTCTATTCTGAAATTTTTCGTTGAAAATGTCGGAACGGTTTTCTCGCCCAAGGATATTTACAGACACGTCTGGAACGACAGCGCATTCGGCGCAGAGAACACGGTTATCGTACATATCAGACATATAAGAGAAAAGATTGAAATTGATCCTGCAAATCCGCATTATATTGTTGCAGTTTACGGTCACGGTTATAAAATGGAGAGGAGAGACCGTTGATGAAAATAAAGCTGAAGTCGCTTTCGGATAAAGTGACTGCCATTGTGCTGTATCTTTTGTGTATGACATTGGTTATTTCCATGTACCTTGAGATAAGCTATATGGCGGACTACGGATTCTACGACAGATCAAAGGGAGACTCATACCCCTTTATGGCTTTGATGAGCGAAAAGGTTGAGAAAGAATCCGAGGACATCAAGGAATATGTCCTGCTCTCGCTTGAGCAGGAATATCACGGGATCAATGAAGATAATACCGGATATTATACATACTCTTCTCTGTGTGATAAGTATAAAAAAGAAGCTTCCAATTTAATTATTGTCGCTCAATCCGGTGACGGAAAGCTCAATGTGAGCAATCTTGAAAGCGATGAAAATTTAACCGAGATTGAAACCTGTTTTGAATCGGAAAAAAGAACAAGCTTTTTTGATGAAGCGACAAACAAAACCTATCCTGTCACAATTAAAATATATGTCAGGAAAAATTTTACGGCAGACGATATATTCAGCCTGACTTCGGCGATCATAAAAATAGCGCAAATAATCAAGTATCCGACTATAATAATTATGATCGCTTTTGCGATTATAGCCATGCTCATTCTCGCCGTTTTGATGGTCAACACCAACTACACGCCGGGCAAAATGCGGTTTATCGACAAAATACCGTTCGACCTTTTTTCTGTGCTGACGATTGTTTTTATCGGCTTTGTTATTTCAATGATTGTGCTGATGTCCGCAGACAAAACAAGGGAAAACGATATCGTTCTCTGGAACGGTGCCTGTGCGATACTTGCGTTTTTCGTGTTCTGCGCTATACTGGTCTATTTCCTCTCTCTCGCAGTTAGAATTAAGGCAGGCCATATTTTCAAAAGCACATTGATTTACAAGCTTTTAGCCCGAATTCATCAGGGAAAATCAAAGGATAAAAGCAAAGGATATTTCAAAATGCCCTTTGTCGGCAAGCTCATTATAACGGTGGGCTTTGTTCTGGTTCTTGATCTCGGACTGATAATGTTCAACTATCTGCGCTTCCTTTCCAAGGGCACGGAATATAATTTCTCTGTTTTTGCTTTGATACAGGTTTCAATGGCTTTTGCAGTCGGTACGCTCCTGTTTATGATCGCCATCAATTTCAACCGTCTTCGTGAAAGCGGAAAGAAGCTTGCCAACGGCGATTACGGCGAAAACCTGGATTCAAGAGTTATGTTCGGCGATTTCAAGGCAATCAACGACAGCTTCATTGCCCTGAAAGAGGATATGATTAAAACGCTTGAGGAAAAGAACGAGACGGAAAAGATGAGAAGCGAGCTGATCGCAAATATCTCTCACGACATCAAAACTCCGCTCACCTCAATAATAAACTACACCGACATTATCGGATCGGGCAAATGCAGCGAAGCCGAGCTTAACGAATACTATGAGGTTATCAACAAGCAGTCGAAGCGTCTGACGACTCTCCTGCAAAACCTTATTGATGTTTCGCAGATAACGTCGGGATCGGTCAAAATCAAACTGGACAAGCTCAATCTGGACGTTTTTGTTTCGCAGGTGCTCGATGAGCTTTCGCAGAAGCTTGTGGAAAAGGAGCTGACGTTTGAAAAGAATTTGCCCGACGAGGATATATTTATTATCGCAGACGGACAGAAGCTTTGGCGGATTTTTGAAAATCTTATCAGCAACGTCGGCAAATATGCAATGCCCGGAACAAGAGTCTATCTGACCGTTGAGGAAACCTCTGACGGCAGAGTGATGCTGGAGCTTAAAAATATCTCCGAAAAGAAGATTGAATCCTCGCCCGAAAAGCTTCTTGAACGCTTTA
This sequence comes from Acutalibacteraceae bacterium, assembly GCA_036310785.1. GTDB lineage: Bacteria > Bacillota > Clostridia > Oscillospirales > Acutalibacteraceae > CAG-488. The sequence goes on along the minus strand of JAXJRE010000214.1, from coordinate 6,352 downwards.
CCCGTGACGACACGGCAAGGCAGAGCGACGGTAACGGGCTCGGACTTTCGATCATTAAAAATCTTACCGAGCTTCAGGGCGGAGAATTTCAGATTGCCGTTGACGGCGACCTGTTCAAGGCTATGCTCTTTTTTGACAAAGTCAAGGACGATATACAAGAGTAATAAAAAACGTATCACCTTTCATTTTACGAATGTTCGGTGATACGTTTTACTTTTATCTGTTCAGGTTTAAAATAAGCTTTGCCTTTGCAATTCCGCTTTCGGCTATCAGCCAGTTTTCAATTACCTGCTTTTCGGAATCGGTCAAATCCTTCTGAGTGTTTGCAACGAGGATTATGTATTCACCCGACTCGTCTGCGATAATTCCGCAGTGGGTGTCCGTAAGCTCCGTAAATATTTTTTCTGCTTTTTCGGAAAGCTCGCTGAAATTCAGCGTTGCGGCTGTGTTCTTTTCAAGCTCGTCAATTCGCTTCTGCTTTTCGTCAAGCTGATCCTGCAAGTCGGAAATCGTGTTTTCCTGAACTGCAATCGTTATCTTGTCCGAATTATCAGAGCTGCCGTCCGAGATCGAATTCTGAGTTATTTTAAGGCTGTAACCGTCCAGATTGTAAACGGAAAGCTCCTGCTCAAGACGGTTGATAACCTCGTCCGAAATCGGCTGTCCCACAAGAGAAACGCTGATTTGCTTTTTCTGAATGTCCGAGCTGCTTTGCACAAGCTGAGTGTTTTCAAAAACAAATTCTTTGTTCAAATAGTTCTGAACATTGCGATCCATTACAGAGGTATAAACCGTGTAAGCACCGACCAAAACGCTCGGAATTACAACAATTATCGTGATTGTTCCGACAATTCGGTTAATGCGTTTCTGCTTCTTTTGACTGATGCTTTTGTGGACGGGAGCACGCAGAATTGCCGTAACAACGGCGGCAGAAAGAGCAATAAACAAGGTGTTAATCAAGAATAAATATAAGGCTCCGAGGATAAAACGAGGCTGTAAAGTTGCAATGCCGAAGCCTGCCGTGCAAACGGGCGGCATAAGTGCCGTTGCGATTGCAACGCCCGGAATTACATTGCCTTTCTTCTGCCTTGTGTTTCCGATCATTCCTGCAATTCCGCCGAACATAGCGATCATAACGTCCCAGATTGTCGGGCTTGTACGGGCAATCATTTCCGAGGTTGCCGTGTCGAGCGGAGAAAGAATAAAATACAGGGTTGAGGTTACAAGACTTATTATAACCTGCGTTCCGAATCTTCCGAGAGCTTTTTTCAGCATCGCCAGGTCACGGACAGCAAGTGAATAGCCCATTGTCAAAATTCCGCTCATCAAGGGCGAAATAAGCATTGCGCCGATTATAACCGCAGTCGAATTGACATTCAGACCGATGGAAGCAATGAGAATTGCCATTATCAGTATCCACATATTCGTTCCGCTGATAACGGTGTTCTCCTCCATCATCTCGTCTATTTCTTCATAGCTCATCATATCGCTGTGAATATCAAAAACTCTGCGGAAATAATTCCCGACCTTTGTCCTCACATTTATTCCGTTCGTTTCTTTTTCGTCCATTTGTACCGCCTCTTAACCGTTTTTGTTAAAAAGTATTATAATATAGACAGCGTAAATTTACAACATACAGAGCAGATAATATGCAAAATAAAAATCATTGTAAGCCGTCGGATTGTCTGATATAATAAGTCCGCAAGATAAATCAAGTAATTATGCGTAATGTCCTGTATAATGAGCCTGTCAGTTGAGAGAGGTGATACGATGAACGAATGGAATAAAAATGTGCAAACGATAGTCGGCGAGATAGATTTCTGTATAAAAAGCCGCAGCGACGAGGAGCTGACCTTGAAGCATCTTGCGAAAACCCTCGGCTATTCCGAATTTCACGTTTCAAGAAAATTCAGCGAGATATCGGGAATGTCGCTCAGAAATTATATGCGTTACAGGAGGCTTGCGTTTGCGCTCAAGGAGATCCGGGACAGCGACCGAGGTATTCTCGATATTGCGCTTGACTACGGCTTTTCATCTCACGAGGCTTTCACGAGAGCGTTCAAATCGGCTTACGGAACAACTCCGAGCGAATACCGCAGAAATCCCACTCCGATCGTGCTTCGCACCGTTATCAAGCCTTTCGACTGCTATCTTTTAGGTATTGGAGGATCAGGTATGATAAATTCAGCACAGGACGTAAAAACTTATTTTGTAACGATCCCTGCCCACAAATTCCTGCACATCAGGAACTATGAGAGCATCGGCTACTGGGACTTCTGGCAGAAGCAGAGCCTTATCCCGGGTCAGGACTGCGAAACCGTCTGCGGTCTGCTTGACAGCATTAAGGGCAAGCTCGACGATGTAGGCGGAACAGAAAACGACAGCGGAAGCGGTCAGCTTATGGCTTTTATAAATGAGCCGACAGGAAGAATCTGCAGTTGGGGTATCCCCCTTGCCGAGTGCTACGGCGTCAGACTGCCTGCCGATTATTCGGGAGAAGTACCTCCTCAGATGATACTGACCGATGTTCCGGAGGGGGAATACATTGTCTTTGAGCACGGACCGTTTGACTTTGAGACGGAGAACGCTGCAGTCGAACAGAAAATCGAACAGGCTATGAAAGATTTTGACTATTCGTCAACAGGCTATGAGCTTGATCTCACACAGGACAGAGTGTTCTACTTCTACCACGACTGCAAGCGTTTCTGGAAATATGTCCGACCTGTCAAAAAGGTTAAATGATAATACGGGGCTGTCGCAATGCGGCAACCCCGTGTTGTTATTTGGTTGTACTTCCGAAACCTCCGTTGCGGATACCCACAGCCTCATCGTCAACGGTGATGCCGTATTCAACGAAAATTCCCTGGGCAAAGCCCGTACCTTTTTTGACTTCAACGGTCTTGTTCTCGTTGGAGTCATTTGTTATTTTGATAAATATATGTCCCTCGTTGTCGGAGTAAAAATAGTCGCTGTCGATTATGCCGACCGTGTTGTTGAGCTGAAGACGGAACTTGAAGCCGAGCCCGCTCCTCGGATAAATTTTCATCACCCAGCCTTCCTCAATCTCACAGCGTATTCCTGTCGGAATTTTTATCGTCTGCGACGGCGCAAGGGAGAAATCGAACGGAGTGAAAAAATCGTAGCCCGCCGAGCCTGATGTTGCACGGACAGGGAGCTTTATACCCTCGTACATTTCTTTTATCTCCGATTCGCTGAAATCTTCCTTACAGCTTTCATAAAACTGCTCAAAGCTTACCTTGTGAAATTTTGCAATTCTTTTCATTCGTTTCACCTTTATATCAGTTTGCTGACATTGCTTTCGCCCGTTTTCATATTAAATCTGAGAGTTTTGCTCTCGCCGTTCTCTGTGTAGCAGACCTGCATTTCGTCCTCGTTGACAAAGCCTGCCGAAGTGATAACGGCGTCACTCTTTTTAAAGAACTTTTTGAGAAGCTCGATGTCTGCGTCGCTGTAATCTCCAACATTGTCCGAAACAAAAAGGACGTCGCCGCAAAGGTTGTTCACCTTGGCAAGCAGGAGCTTCTGCTCCTTTGTAAAGGTGAGGTTCTTTTCTCTGAGGAAGAATACGTCGGGATCGTTGCAGAAAACTCTGCCGTTGAGCTGACGGCGGAATATTGAGTTGAGCATTGCGTTCTGCGCCGAGGGAAGCTCACGGTTTACTCCGAGCTTGTTATAGTATTTCGGTGAATATTTCAGGTCAACGTCACAGCTTATGCGGCAAGCGTCAACAACGCCGAACGACGGGCCGAGAGGAACACCGCAGCCGAGTATCAGCTTATCCTCGCCGACACATTCACGCAGGAATTCCATACCCTCGCACATAAGCTGACCTCTCGATTTTCCGTTTCTCGGCTGCATACCTGCGGAATACAGGAAATCGAGCTTAACCATATCATAGCCCCAGTCACGGAGGATAACATCAAAGAAGTGTCGGATATATTCCCTCGCTCCCTCGTTGTAAATATCAAGAACATAGGTTATTCCCCAGCTTGCGCTTCCTACAATCGGTTTACCCGTCCTGTTGTCCTTAACCAGCCAGTCAGGATGGCTTTTGACAACCTCGGAGTTTTTCTGAGCAAAGAACGGAGCAAGCCAGATTCCTGCCAGATAACCTTTTTCGTGGATCGCATCGGCAAGCATCTTCATTCCGCCAGGGAATTTTTTCGGATCGGGCACAAGCCAGTCGCCGACCTTGCTTTCAAAGCCGTCGTCAATTTGGAAGATCGAAACCCCGTCCTTGGCACGGTCAAGACCGTCAAGGTCACGCAGAATGATTTTCTCATCAATTTTCTTGAAGTAGTTGTACCATGAGGTGTAGCCCGAAAGGTGGTCAACTCCCGGCTTTCTGAGCTTCATTGAGCCGAAATAAGCGTCAAACGCTTCGTTGTAGTCGCCCTTGAAACGGAAAAGCTCAAGAAGCATCAGCTCGTCCTCGGCCTCAATACCCTCAACATCTTTTTTTATCATAAACTTGTTGAACGCATAGTTGACGGAGAATATCGTATAGCCGACCTTTTCGCTGAGTGAGCCGAAAAGCTCTATCTCATCGCCCAAACGGAAATATGTATATGTGAACGAATGGAAATCACCCTTTTTGCCGTAATCGGTAAAGTTGTAGTCACCGGGAGCTACGGCAAGATCCTTTGTCAGCCCCGTTATTCCCGCAAGTCCAAGAATACCCTTTACGGTTTCATCTGCACCGTATTCCTTGGTTGTAGTCCACGACTGGAAGCCGTTTGCAAAGAAAAGCTCGCCCTCGGCAAATTTCTTGATCGCCGAGAGGTTGAATTCGATCAGCTTCATCTTAACATGAGGAACAAGCTTACAGCTTATGCCGTTTTCGTCAATTTTCAGCTCAAGCCGATAGTTTTCACAATCGGTTCTGCTGTTCTCATAGACACGTCCGTTGTACTCGTATTTAATGAAAGGTTCAAATCTGTACATATTCCTGCCTCCCGAAATTCTTGCCATATTTTTCAGTTTCTATAATATCATATTTCTTTCGACAATACAATATTTATTTCGCTCAATACAAATAAATGATAAACTGGTTGGAATTTGCAAAGTTTTACATTATAATAATATGCAGTATGAAATGAAGGAAGTATTATTATGAAATTGGGTATAGTAGGTTTGCCGAATGTCGGCAAAAGCACTCTTTTTAACGCAATCACAAACGCAGGTGCACAGTCGGCAAACTATCCGTTCTGCACGATCGAGCCGAATGTCGGCGTGGTCGCCGTTCCCGACAGCAGGATAGATGCCCTTGCCGAGATGTATAATCCCGTCAAAATAACTCCTGCGGTCATTGAATTTGTTGACATTGCAGGACTTGTTAAGGGTGCGTCCAAGGGAGAGGGACTCGGCAACAAGTTCCTTTCTCACATTCGTGAAACGGATGCAATCATTCACGTTGTCCGTTGCTTTGAGAATGACGATATCATTCACGTTGAGGGAAGCGTTGATCCTGCCCGTGATATTGAAACGATAAATTTTGAGCTGATTTTCTCCGATATCGAAATGGTTGACCGCCGCCTTGACAGAACGATGAAAGCGATGAAGGGCGACAAGAGCCTTGCCAAAGAGGTGGACTTCCTTAAAAGGCTCAAGACTCACCTTGAAAGCGGAAAATGCGCAAGAAGCTGTGAATGTGACGACGATGAAAAGGCAGTCCTTAACGACATAGCTCTGCTCACGTCAAAGCCCGTCATTTACGCCTGTAATATGAGCGAGGACGACTTTGCCAATAATATTGAAGAAAACGAGAGATACAAAGCCGTTTGCAAAATCGCCGAGGAGGAAGGCTCTCAGACGCTTCCGATCTGTGCCGAGATGGAAGCGGAAATCGCAAGCCTCGACAAAGAGGAAAAGGAAATGTTCCTTGCCGATCTCGGAATTGAACAGGGCGGTCTTGACCTCCTCATTCAGCGAAGCTACGATCTGCTCGGTCTTATCTCCTACCTGACGGCAGGACAGCCCGAGGTCAGAGCCTGGACGATCAAGAAAGGCACAAAAGCTCCGCAGGCGGCAGGAAAGATACATTCCGACTTTGAAAAGGGCTTTATCAGAGCCGAGGTAATCAGCTTTGAAAACCTTATGGATTGCGGCTCACTTGCGGCAGCAAGGGAAAAAGGTCTCATTCGCTCCGAGGGTAAAGAATACGTTATGAAAGACGGCGATGTTGTCCACTTCCTGTTTAATGTTTAAAAACGCATAAACAATTAAAGGTTGCCGCACCGAGTCAAACGACTTGTGCGACAACCAATTTTTGTGCTTTTATTTCTTTTTAAGAAAATCAATACCAAATACACGGTGAATAGGTTTAGTGATC
>JAXJRE010000213.1:0-1928 GCA_036310785.1 Acutalibacteraceae bacterium | reverse complement strand
CTGGGGTACTCCGCTCAACATCTGGGAGTGTGAATGCGGTCACAGACATTCGATCGGCAGTATCGAGGAGCTTAAAAGTATGTCCGACAACTGCCCCGACGACATCGAGCTTCACCGCCCGTACATCGACGCCGTGACGATCAAATGTCCGGAATGCGGCAAGGAAATGCACCGTGTTCCCGAGGTTATCGACTGCTGGTTTGACTCAGGCTCAATGCCCTTTGCCCAGCACCACTATCCGTTTGAAAACAAGGAGCTTTTCGAGAGCCAGTTCCCGGCAGACTTCATTTCCGAGGCTGTCGATCAGACAAGAGGCTGGTTCTACTCTCTGCTTGCGATCTCCACGCTGATCTTCAACAAAGCTCCGTTCAAGAACGTCATCGTCCTCGGTCACGTTCAGGACGAAAACGGACAGAAGATGAGCAAGTCCAAGGGCAACGCCGTTGATCCGTTCGAGGCTCTTGCAACCTACGGCGCAGACGCTATCCGCTGGTATTTCTACACAAACTCCGCGCCGTGGCTTCCGAACCGCTTCCACGGCAAGGCAGTTATCGAGGGACAGCGTAAGTTTATGGGTACGCTTTGGAACACCTACGCTTTCTATGTTCTTTATGCGGAGATCGACAAGTTTGATCCGACGAAGTATGAGCTTGAATATGACAAGCTCACCGTAATGGACAAATGGCTTCTTTCAAAGCTCAACTCCATGGTAAAGAGCGTTGACAGCAACCTTGAAAACTATAAAATTCCCGAAGCCTGCAAGGCACTTCAGGAGTTTGTTGACGATATGAGCAACTGGTATGTCCGCCGCTGCCGTGAGCGTTACTGGAAGCAGGGACTTGAGCAGGATAAGATCAACGCTTATCTCACCCTCTACACAGCTCTTGTTACGGTCGCAAAGGCCGCCGCTCCGATGATTCCGTTTATGGCGGAGGATATCTATCAGAATCTTGTTCGTTCTGTTGACGCAACCGCCGAGGAGAGCGTTCATCTCTGCTCGTTCCCCGAGGTCAAAGAGGATCAGATCGACCTTGAGCTTGAGAAGAATATGGACGAGGTTCTCAACGTTGTCGGTCTCGGACGTGCCGCACGAAACGGCTCCAATATGAAAAACCGTCAGCCGCTTGCAAAGATGTATGTCAATGCCGATATCAAGCTTGACGGATACTTCAAGGAGATTATCGAGGACGAGCTGAACATCAAGGAGGTTATCTTTGTTGATGCCGCCGACGAGCTTTCCGACTATAATTTCAAGCCTCAGCTCAAGACGCTCGGACCGAAATACGGCAAAAATCTCGGCGAGATCCGCACCGCTCTTTCGGAGCTTGACGGCTCTGCCGCAAAGAAAGAGCTTGACGCAAACGGCAATATCAAGCTTAACATCAGCATCGGCGAGATCGAGCTGACAGCGGACGATCTGCTTATCGAAGCTGTTCAGAAGACCGGACTTTTCTCCGTTTCCGACTTCGGCGTAACGGTTGCCATAGACACAACCCTCACCCCCGAGCTCATCGAGGAGGGCTTTGTCCGTGAGATTATCAGCAAGATTCAGACCATGCGTAAGGACGCAGACTTCAACGTGACGGATCACATCGTCATCAGCGTTGAGGGCAACGACAAGATTGCCGATATCATCAGCCGCAACAAGGAAGAAATCTTTACGGCTGTTGTTGCCGACAACCTCACCGTCGGTTCTGTTGACGGCCACACCGCCGAATGGAACATAAACGGCGAAAAGGTCAGCTTTGGAGTTAAGGTAAACTGATGCTTACCGTTTAAAGCTGTAAACAGTTAAATAAAGATAAGACTGCAAGCGATCCGAAAAGGATTTGCTTGCAGTTTTAGATTGTAGATATTAGATTTAAACGATTAAATTTCAAATTCTGCTGAAGCTTTACAAGGCTTCCCCTTGAGGGGAAGCTCCGCCG
>JAXJRE010000212.1:0-7069 GCA_036310785.1 Acutalibacteraceae bacterium | reverse complement strand
TTATTTATTGTACTCAACGGAGGGTTTTCAAATGAGGATTGTTGTGAAAGTCGGTACTTCGACTTTGGCTCATCCGAGCGGACTAATCAACATCAGACGTGTAGAGGAGCTTTGCAAGGTCATGAGCGACCTGAAAAATGCCGGACACGATATTATTCTTGTAACTTCCGGCGCAATCGGAATGGGTACCGGCAAGCTCCAGCTCAGCGAACGTCCCCGTGACGTTGCGGCAAAACAGGCGGCCGCCGCTGTCGGTCAATGCGAGCTGATGTATACATACGATAAACTCTTTTCCGAATACAACCACACGGTTGCCCAGCTTCTTATGACAGGCTCGGATTTTGAAAACGAGGAAAGACACATCAATTTTAAAAATACAATGGACAAGCTTCTTGAGTTTAAGGCTCTGCCCATCATAAACGAGAACGACACGGTTGCAACCGAGGAGATAAAGGTTGGCGATAACGACACTCTTTCCGCAATGGTTGCGGTGAACGTGAATGCAGACCTGCTGATTTTGCTTTCGGATATCGACGGACTTTTTACCGCCGATCCGCATAATGATCCCGACGCAAAACTTATTTCCGTGGTATCGGAGATTGGTGAAGATATCCTTGCTCTCGGCGGAGGCGAGGGATCGGGACTCGGCACGGGCGGAATGAGGACAAAGCTCCATGCCGCCGAGATCTGCACGGAAAACAACTGCGATATGATTATTGCCAACGGCAAGGATCCCAACGTGCTTTATGACATCATCAAGGGAAAAGCTGTCGGCACACGCTTTATAAAAAGAGGTTAAACTATGACTACACTTGAAATTCTGCAAAAGGCGAAAGCTGCAAAAAATGAGCTTGCAAAGCTCAGCTCTCAGGACAAGGACAACGCCCTGCTTGCCATGGCGGACGCTCTTGAGGAAAACTGTGAGAGCATACTTGAGGAAAACAAAAAAGACGTTGAGGCGGCAAGAGGTAAAATCTCCGATGTTATGATCGACCGCCTGAGCCTTGACGAAAGCCGTATCAAGGGCATGGCGGACGGAATAAGAGATGTTGTAAAGCTCCCCGATCCCGTTGGCAATGTGCTTGAAAGGGTTGAGCTTGAAAACGGACTTACCGTTGAAAAAACGGCAGTACCGATGGGTGTTGTCGCAATTATTTATGAGAGCAGACCGAATGTATCCTCCGATGCGGCGGCACTTGCGCTGAAAAGCGGAAACGTGTGCGTTCTCAGAGGCGGCAAGGAGGCTTTCTGTTCGGCTAATGCGATTGTAAACGCTCTCAGAGCGGGCTTGAAAAAGCTCGGATTCTGCGAGGACTTTATCAATATGATTCAGGACACGAGCCGCCAAAGCTCAAACGAGCTGATGACTGCGGACGGATATATTGATCTTCTTATTCCGAGAGGCGGAGCAGGTCTTATAAAGGCTTGCGTTGAAAATGCGACTGTTCCCGTAATTCAGACGGGTACGGGCATCTGCCATGTCTATGTTGATGATGACGCCGATCTTGAGATGGCTTTGAATATTATAGAGAATGCCAAGACGAGCCGTCCCTCAGTATGCAATGCCGAGGAGGTCCTGCTTGTCAACAGCTCGGTTGCCGATGAATTTCTTCCGATGCTCAAAAGCCGCCTGACAGACGGCAGAGAGCAAAATCCCGTTGAGCTTCGGCTTGACGAGAGAGCGGCGAAGATTATTGACGGAACGAAGGCTTCCGAAACCGATTTTGATACGGAATTTCTCGACTATATACTTGCTGTCGCTATTGTTGACAGCGTTGAGGACGCTGTCAAGCATATTGCCGAACATTCAACGCACCACAGCGATGCGATAATCACAAATAATGACGCTCATGCGGCGGTGTTCTGCCGTGACGTTGACTCTGCGGCTGTGTATGTCAATGCAAGCACACGCTTCACGGACGGCGGTCAGTTCGGTCTCGGCTGTGAAATGGGTATTTCAACTCAGAAGCTCCATGCAAGAGGTCCGATGGGACTCAGGGAGCTGACGACTTATAAATATATTGTCAAGGGTAACGGACAGATCAGGTAAGGAGGAATGAAAATGCCCAAGATTGGTTTTATCGGCTGCGGAAATATGGGCGGAGCGCTTGTGAAAGCCGCAGCTAAAGCAGGATTTTCAAAGGATATTTATATCTGCGATAATTTTGCCGAGAAAACAGAGGCACTTTCAAAGGAGCTCGGAGTTAATGTTTCCGACAGCAAAAGCATTGCGGCTGAATGTGACTTTGTTTTTATGGGAGTTAAGCCGCAGGTGATCGACAAGGCTTTTGCCGAGATCTCTGATGTTCTTGCCGAAAGAACGGATTGCGTTCTCGTTTCTATGGCGGCAGGAGTTGCGATAGAAAAGATCAAAGCAATGTCAAAAGCCGAAAAAATTATCCGCATAATGCCGAATATGCCGGTTTCAGTCGGTGAGGGTGTTGTGCTGGCAAGCGGAGAAAATGTCAGCGAAAAAAATATTGAGGACTTTAATGCGATAATGAAATGCGCAGGAATTGTCGATTGGATAGACGAAAAGCTGATTGACGCAGGCTGTGCTGTATCGGGCTGCGGTCCTGCGTTCGTATATATGTTCATTGAGGCTCTTGCCGACGGAGCGGTGAGCTGCGGACTTCCGAGGGACAAGGCGATGCTTTATGCAGCCGAAACCGTACTCGGCTCTGCAAAGGCTGTGCTTGAAAGCGGCAAGCATCCGGGCAGGCTCAAGGACGAGGTTTGCAGTCCCGGCGGAACAACGATTGCAGGGGTTAAGGCACTTGAGGACGGAGCTTTCCGTTCCTCTGCCATGAATGCGGTTATCGCCGCATATGAAAAAACAAAGAAAATGTGATTTCCTCAAAGAGGGAATTATTATAAAAAGTGCGGGAGGAAAAACAATATGCCTTTTTCAGATTTCGGAATTTTTCTCGGAGATATTTCTCTTTGGGAGATCAACCATTTTACAAAAGATCCGTTAAAAGCACAGAAAAATGTGCTTAAAAAGATCGTCAGAAGAAATAAAAACTGTGAGCTCGGCAAGAAGCTGAACCTTGCAGATGTTCATTCAATCGAGGACTATCAGAGAATTGTTCCTCTTTCAACCTATGCCGATTATGAGCCGTATGTTGACAGAATGATAAACAACAAAGAGGACAGACTTATGTTCTCGGGCAAGAATATCAGATACTGTTCATCGTCAGGCTCGGTAGGTAAGCCGAAGATACTTCCCAAGGGAATAAGCGATCTTTGGAAGATGCAGTGTATCGGATTTTCGGTATCCGTTGCCGTTGCGGCTCATTGGCTCAAGAAAAACAAGGGCATCAAGATGCCGAATCAGATGGGACCGCTTGTACTTGTTCTGACGGGACACAACCTTGACGACAACAAGAAGTGCAACGGTGCAGGTCAGGTTCCCTTGACCTACCTTAAACCTATCACAAGATTTTTCTGCACATCGCCGTATTCTCTGCTTTCTCCCGAGCATGAGGAGCTTCTTGATACATCTTATCTTCAGCTTCACTTTGCTCTTGAAAACAGAAATGTTACCTATCTCGGTTCGCTCGTTATTACCTTGCTTACAACAATGTTCGACTACCTTGAGGAAAACTGGGAGATGCTCTGCGACGATATCGAAAAGGGTATAATTAACCCGGATATCAAGTGTACTCCCGAGCTTCGCAAGAAGTATTCAAAGATGTTCAAGCCCAACCCGTCAAGAGCCGCCGAGCTCAGAAAAGAGTTTGAAAAGGGCTTTGACACTCCGATCGCTCCGAGAATCTGGCCTAAGCTTACTTGGGGTTACGGTATGATGGGTTCAAGCCTTCAGGTTTATGTCGATAAGCTCCGTAAGTCGGTCGGCGATCTGCCGCTTCATAATATGGGATATGCCGCTGCAGAGGGCTTCTTTGCCGCACCCGTTGAGCTTAATGTCAACGATTCCGTACTGCTTCCGCATTGCATATTCTTTGAGTTCCTTCCGATCGAGGAGGGCGAGGAGCACGCAAGGGACGACGTTAAGCCGCTCCTTATCAACGAGATCGAGGTCGGCAAGGATTATGAGCTTGTTGTTTCAAACTTCTCGGGACTTTACAGATACAAGATCGAGGACGTTGTACACGTCACAAAGATGTATAACAACACTCCGAGAGTTGAACTGCTTTACAGACAGAACCTCAGCATGAACGTTGCGAACGAGAAAACCACAACTCAGATGGTTGACTATGCCGCAAGCAAGACCGCCGAAAATGCAGGCGTCGGCTTCAAGGGATACAGCTTCTATCCCGACTATTCAACAAAGCCGCCGCGTTACTGTATGTTCGTTGAGCCTGAAAATCCTGTTGACGAGGATACCCGTAAAAAGATGATCGAGCTTCTTGACGAGGAGCTAAAGGAAGTAAACGAAAAGTATTTCAAATACAGACGTTGGGGTATGCTCAGCGAGCCTGAAATTCTCATTCTCAAGGAAAAGACCTACTGGGATTACAGAGAGTCACTCAGAAGCAAGGGCGTTATTCTAAATCAGATCAAGCCTGTTACGGTAATCAATTCCGAGGAGAGAAAGGATTTCTTCTTCTCCCATGTTGAGACGGAAAACTCCCTCACGCTCGACGAATACCGTAATTCAAAAGAAAAAGCCGGAGTATAACTTTTTGACTTTATTTAATACGGAAAGAAGATGTTATTATGAAGAGAGTGTTTAAGAAGACCATTTCTGTTATAATGTGCATTGTTATAGCATTTTCAACCTACGCAGTTCTTGCCGCCCAGAGCTTTGCCGCCTCGTCGGACGGAACAGTAATACCGCTAATCTATGTTCAGGGCTACGGTATGCCGCTCTATGTCAAAGATGAGGACGGAACAGAGCGCAGCGTTTTTCCGTTCACGATACCCGAGGGCTTTGTTGAAAAGACCGTTAAGGAGAATATCGGAGTGTTTGCCAAGGCTGTTCTCACCCAGAGATGGGCGGAGTTCGGCGGTGTGCTTGCCGATATTCTTGACGAGGTTTACGGAGTTATCAGGCTTGACGAGCACGGAAAGACTCAGAACGGCGTTTATCTCAAATGGACGTGGGACAAAAATAAGCTCAACCCTAAAAAGACAAACGGTAAATATCCGACTCAGAGATTTACATTCAACTATGACTGGCGGCTTGATCCGTATGAAAATGCGGATATCCTGCGCCGGTATATCGAGGATGTCAGAGAGATTACGGGAGAGGACAAGGTCGCATTGAGCGGACGCTGTCTCGGCTCCTGCGTGACGATGGCATATATGGAAAAATACGATGCGGAGTATATCTCCGACTATATCCTCTATGCGAGTGCGCTCGACGGAGCAACTCAGTGCAGTAAGGCTTTTGCAGGTGATTTCTACCTTGATCCCGACGGAGTGGAAAGATATGTTTACGATTGTCAGCTTTCCGAGGACGGTGTTGTCAACGAGCTTATACAGGCTTTCGTTACCGTATTCAACAGGACTTACGGACTGGATCTGACCTGTGCCGCAGTCAATAATGTTCTTAAAAAGGACTATATGGATCTTTTCCCTGACGCAATGATGAATACCTACGGAACCTTCCCCGGCTACTGGAGTATGGTCAATGACCGTGACTACACGAGGGCAAAGGAAACGGTTTTCCGCAATCAGGACATGGAAAAATATGACGATTTTATTGAGATGATTGACAACTATCATTACAATGTTCAGGTCAAATCAAATGAGCTTCTCAAGGAATATGCCGACCGGGGCGTCAATGTTGCAAACATCACAAAATACGGCTATCAGACCGTTCCCGTTACAGATGACGCAGATATGATTTCCGACACTCTTTGCAGTGTTGCGGACGCTTCAAAGGGTGCTACAACGGCAACGATTGAAAAGGGATTTGACGACAGTTATATGAAAAAAGCCGAGTTTGACGGAACGGACAAATATATTTCTCCCGACCGTCAGGTTGACGCTTCGACCTGCCTTTTCCCTGATAATACCTGGTTTATAAAGAGCCTTGAACATAAAACTTTCCCGAAGGCGGTCAACAGACTTATTGATGAAATTATCAATAATGATGATTTCACCGTTTTCAGCAGTGAGGATTTTCCTCAGTATATGATATATGATAAGGATGCGGACGATATAATTCCGATGGTTTCTGAAAATATGAACACCGATTCAAGATATCATGTTTCGTTTTTTGAAGCTTTGAGAAAGTTTTTCAAAAATATTATTATTCTTATCCAAAGGCGTTTGGAGGCAAATCAGGAGGCATAAAACATGAACGCAAAGGATAAGACAAGGCATGAGAGAATAGTGGAAACAGTAAAGGTTGCTTTGATGGCGGCATTGATATCGGTACTCGGACCTATTGCGGTTCCGTTGCCGTTCACACCTGTACCGATCTCGCTCGGTATTCTGGCTGTCTATATTTCTTCCTATCTCTTAGGGGCAAAGACAGGAACGCTCAGCGTAATAATCTATATCCTTGTCGGCCTTGCGGGACTTCCCGTTTTTTCAGGCTATGCCGGCGGAGCCGCAAAGCTTGTAGGTCCTACGGGAGGATATATTATCGGTTTCATTTTTGTTGCCCTGATCGGCGGGCTGTTTGCGGATCGCTTTGAGAATAAATTTTTCATTCCCTTGCTCGGTATGGCTCTCGGAACGGCGGTCTGTTATCTGTTCGGCACGCTGTGGCTTGCATATCAGATGAGCCTTACCTTCAAGCAGGCACTTATCGCAGGCGTAGTTCCCTATGTCGGATTTGACTGCGCTAAAATGGTTATCGCCGTTTTACTCGGAAAGCAGGTAAAACCGCTTATCGCCAGGATAGAAAAATAAATTGATTTCGCATTGAGCAAATACAAAGGCTTGTATCGGATTAAAAATTTCCGTTACAAGCCTGTTTGTGTATACTGTCTGTACTCAAATATCGAAAGTTTGACTTTCCACCTCATCACCGTCTGCGACGGAGCTTCCCCAAATTAGACGGTAGACTTTAGATGTTAGATTTTAGACGATTAAGCTTTAAAGTTTGCAGAAACTTTACAAGGCTTCCCCTTGAGGGGAAGCTCCGCCG
>JAXJRE010000211.1:0-3770 GCA_036310785.1 Acutalibacteraceae bacterium | reverse complement strand
TTTTCGATCCATACCCTGTACCTGAATGTATCCGATACAAGACAGCCCTTGTAGGGGTCTGTTCCGTAAGAGCCGGCATAAATATTCCCGGCTCCGCCGAAGCCCATCAGACCGAGAAACCACTCGTAAGACGGCAATTTAATCAGTTCTTTCATATTATAATTTACTCCTTAAATCAAAAAGTTTTCGCCAAAGAACGACAGAAAGCGCTCTTTTCTTCTTCAGCAGAGTAAAAAAAACTCTATCGTAAGTACACTTAAATTCGGTATAGTCAGCTTTCAAATATAGTTCGTAAAAATTGCTTAAAAGAATTCTTTTGACATATTTATAAGCCTCTTTAAAACTTGAATATGTAATCGTTGAATTGATCGTGCAGGTTGTTTTATAGACAAAATTGTCATTGATATTATCGAAAATTTTCGAATCAACACTTAAAGCTTTGAAGTATGTGGTTTGATAGTTGTAAATATAAAGCTGAACGTCAAAGCCGTTTTTTACGACGGAAGTGGTATTGCCGGGGTTTACATTGTAATGATAGAGCGTAGCGGATACAAAGCGGAAGCTTTCGCAGAATTTCAGATATTCCATTACAAAGGTCATATCCTCGGCATATTTTATTCCCGGAGCAAACTTAATTCTGTTTTCTTTGATAATTGATGTTTTATAAAGCTTGTTCCAGCAGGAATAAAACTCCTGTCTGAGAGTTCTGCGGTAAAAATCGAAGGTAAAATCTTTTTTATACCACACTCTGTCGTCAAAGTATTTTCCGACATTCTTCTCGTCCCTGCTTTTGATGAAATAATCACAGCAGACAAGATCGTTATCGCTGTATTCAAGCATTGTCTGAATGAAGCTTTCATCATAGCTGTCGTCGCTGTCGAGGAAGGATATGTACTCCCCTTTTGCGGCTTCCATTCCCGTATTTCTTGCAACTGATACACCCGAATTCTTTTGATGAACGGCAAAAATATTGGGATATTCCGAGGCAAATTTATCGCAAATATCTTCCGAGCCGTCCGTAGAGCCGTCATCAACTAAAATCAGCTCGGCATCGCTGAACACGGTCTGATCGATTACGGATCGGATAGCAGTTTCAAGATATTTTTTACAGTTATAAACGGGAACTATGACGGAAACCTTACAGCTCATTTTCAGCCCTCATTCTTTTTGAAAATCTTTTGGAATAATCCTTTAAGTCCGCTCGACTCCTCGGCCTCATTTTCTGCCTGTATTTTCTCGGTATCTTCATCGTCGTTTACCGAGGAAACTCTCACGCTGTCAGTTTTGTATACGAACATAACGCTTGAAGTCATTGTCTGAGTTTTCTTTGTAAAAATCGTATATGCCTTTCCCAGCTCAAGCCATGCCGTCATCTTTGCCGAAAGCTCGTTTGCATCAACGCCCGAAAGTGAGGAAAGGCTGTCCGTAGCGATAGAGCCTTTAAGACTTGAAAGCGTGGAATCGATAGATGAAAGCGCATTGGTCTCGGAAAGTGATTTCAGAACATTTATGAGATCCTTATTTTCTTCAACGGCTTTTTGAAGCTCTGAAAGAGTGTTGACCGTTTTCGGAAGATTTTCAATAGCTTTTTGAACCTCAGGATCGTTGAGATCGGAGGACATCTGTCGAAGAAGCTCAAGTCCCTTGTTGATGGTTTCCTGGTTTGCGTCATCTCCGAAAATACTGTTGATTACTTTCAATGCGTCCTCAAGACCGTCAAAATCTGCCGTTCTGATGTATTCAACAAGCACCTGAATGGCGGCAAGATTTTCTGAGGTGGTGTACTTGTTAAGTACGTTTATCAGCGCCTTGTTCTGATCGTAAAGAGACGAGGCCTGTTCCACGAGGGAGCTGAGATTGTTCAGCTTGTCCGGATTTGAGGAAAGCGTATTGAGAAGATTTGAAGCGTCGATCTGCTGTAAGCTTTTCTGTACGTTCTGCAATTTCTGAAGATTACTTCTCAATGAATCAACCGTGCTTGAAATATCGTTAAGTCCGATGTCAAGCGAAGCGATCGGAATTGCGGAAAACATAAAGTTACCAATCTCAAAATTAGTTACATCGGCGGTAATAACAAAGGTGTCGTTGAAGGTATAGTCGGAGCTTCCGTTTGATTGAATTTTGGAAAGGCCGAGACTTTCGTTGATGCCCGGAAAGCCTGCAAGCACGGCATACTGATTGTTTCCGTTGCCGACAATACGTCCGTTTTCGACGTTAATATTCTGAAATTTTGTTTCGTTAAGAGAAATTCCGCCGACTACAAGCATCGGATTATACATAGTCATATTGACGCCGTTTACCCTGACTGTGCTTGCGTCAACATTTTTCATCTTTACGGTGATTGCCGCCTTTCCGCTTTTTCCCGCGATTTCCTTTGCGGATATCGGCTGACCGTTAAGTGTGTAGGTGATATCAAATTCAAGGGGCAAATTACCGTTGTAATCGCCCTGATAGTAAAGATCGGTTGTACTGAGATGCCATCTGAGCTTCTGTCCGCTGACTTCGGGCTTTGAGTCATCCTTTACGTTCACAATCGAAGTGAGGTTTGTTACGTCGTCAACATAGACTCCGCCCTGCGGAACATGAAGCCAGTCGCTGACCTTGATGCTCTTTTTTGCACCAGTGTTGTCAAGGTTTACATAGACCGTTTCAGACTTTTTAACAGATGCGGCAGGCGTGCTGTACTTTACGGTAGCCGAATCCTCCTGCTCCGTTTCGTCTGCGCTCTCGGAGCAGGCGCAGAGAAACAGTAAAGCAAGTGAAAGCAAAATGCAGATTATTCTTTTTATTTTTCTCATATCAATCATCCTCATCGGAAAAAGAAAACTCTGTAAAGCTTGTTTCTTCTTCAAATTCAAGTTTATTTATATTTATTTCTTCTTTCTTTATAGCAACAGGTTCGGCTCTGTCGTCATATGAAGTCCAGCCCCTTGTAGTTTTTGCAATAAACTTTTCGCAAAGCAGGAGTATCGGCATCACAAAGAACAGGATAACAAAGGCACTTATAAGCGCTCCCCTTGCAAGCAAAGCACAAATTGTTTTGACCATGGAGATACTGCAAACGAGATAAACGCCGATCGTGGCAAGGAAGAAAAGCGACGCACTCTGGAATACAGAGCGTATGGATTCTTTTGCCGCCTTTTGCATTGCCGCAGTTCTGCCGACGCCCTTTGCCGTTTCCTCCCTGAAACGTGAGGTGAGAAGAATTGCATAGTCAACGGTTGCGCCGAGCTGAATACACGAGATTACCGTCGGAGCGATGAAAGGTATTTCAGAGCCGAAAATTGTTGATATACCCTGATTTATCCAGATCGCAACCTCGATTGCAAGAATCAGTATAAACGGAATTGAAACCGATTTAAAGACAAGTGCAATAACTACGAAAACTGCAATTATTGAAATTAAATTCGTCACAGCGAAGTCGAACTTAGTCGTTTCGATAAGATCCTTATAAAGCGCACCCTCACCGGTGATATATCCGTAATGCTCCCCGTCGGTGTAGCTTTGAATTATGCTTTCAATCTCCTCAACCTGCGAATTACACTCATCGGTCGAAGCCTCGTAAACGGAATTGACAAGCATGACCTGTCTGCCGTTTTGTTTAACAATTTCAACAACAGTGTCGGGAACGATTGAATCGGGGATTGATGTACCGATGTATTTATCATAAGCGAGCATACTGCTGACGCCCTTGACGTTTTCAATTTCATTTTCCATTCGTACAAGTTTGCTTGCAGGAATCGAATCGTCAATGATGATGAAATGGGTTG
>JAXJRE010000210.1:0-1584 GCA_036310785.1 Acutalibacteraceae bacterium | reverse complement strand
GTATATTTCAAGGCCTACCGTATGAAGCCGGGATTTATCCGTGATAAGCTCTGCGGACTTTGTAAGCGTAAGCTCGGAGGTGACTTTGATGCCTGAATACAAGGCGACGGTGCTTGTACCTGTTTACAATGTCGAAAAGTTTCTGCGAGGCTGTCTCCAATCGCTGACGGAACAGACCATAGGCTTTGAAAATATAGAGGTTGTGCTTGTAAACGACGGCTCGACCGACAACAGCGAAGCGATCTGCCGTGAGTTTGCCGATAAATACGACAACGTTTTTCTCTATTCCAAGGAGAACGAGGGACTTTCAAAAACCCGTAATTACGGTCTTGCAAGATCGCACGGAAAATATATATTTTTCCTTGATTCCGACGATAAGCTCAGAGCCGACACGGTGAAATCCGTTACTGATTTTTTTGACACCGTGTACAACGAGGTCGATCTCGTGACTTACAGGATAATTCAGTATTACAGCGAAAAACCGGTTATCGTGCATTACCGATACAGAACTCTTACAAAGACGGGCGTTTACGATCTGACCGATCCCGATAACCGTTTTATAACACAGACCAATATAAATATCTGTATCAAAAACAGGGGAGAGGACAACCTGCTTTTTGATACAACGCCGAACTTCCGACATGAGGACGAGAAATACTGCTGTGACATCTTGCGTGAAAAGATGAAAATCGGATTTTGTTCCGACGGTGAATACATTTACAACCGTGATAATGTTGACAGCATTGTGTCTACAAAGTTTTCTCCCGAAAATATATTTGATACCTCTATGACCTTTTACGAGAAGCTTTTTGACAGCTTCGGGAAATTTGCGCCGACCTATTATCAGGGGATAGTGTTCAACGATCTGCGCTGGAAGCTCAAGGACGGCAAGCTTCTTCCGCTTCATCTTTCGGGAGAAGCTTGGGAAAAAGCCAATCTCAGAATAGACCGCCTGCTTGCACGGATTGAGGAGGACACGATCGTTCTGCACCCGTCGGTCTCTGAAAATCAGCTTTTCTATTGGCTTCTGCGCCGACCGAACAGTCACCCGACAGTTGTTTGTACCGATAAGGGAATAAGAATTGTTTCCGACGGCAGAAAACTGTATGAGACAAAGAAAATAAAAATCGCCGTAAAAGATTCAAGAGCCATGCTTGTTTCGCCCGTGTTCTTTTTCCTGAAAAAGGAGCAGGTAAGGCTGTTTAGCGGAGAAAAGGAGATACCGCTTGATTTTGAAAAAAATATGAGGAATGACGATCTCCTTGACTTTATGCCGAGCTATGAATCAGATGAGGGAAGCTACACGGTAAAGATAAACTCAATAGAATATCCCTGCAAATAAAAAACACCGCAGACCTCGACCTTTGCCGAAGTCTGCGGCTTGATTTTTGCCGGAAATTATTTGTAGGCGATATAGATATATGACGTTCCGAGCGAGTTGAGGTCGCTTGTGACATTCGATGCTGTTGAAGCGGAAAGCTTAAAGCCCGTGGAGGTGAGCTGTAAGCCTTGCGAATTGAGATTTTCGTTTGCCATCGCCATATAGCTCTTGGCGGTGCTGTTGGCAAAGTCAACCGTCACCGC
>JAXJRE010000209.1:0-15845 GCA_036310785.1 Acutalibacteraceae bacterium | reverse complement strand
ATCGGCGCAGGCTGTCTGCTTCTTGAGGTTCAGGAGCCGTCCGATTTCACGATACAGCCCGAACGCTGGTGCGGCGACTACAAGCTCAGCGACCACGAGATGTACCTCGGCATAGATAAGGAAACGGCTCTTGAGTGCTTCGATGTTGACAAAAAATTCCCTGCTCCGATCGAGCCTGTTGTTATCAGCAAGGAGGACGGCACGGAGTATCTCTCACTCATTGACGAGAGAATGACGACGAGCTTCGTTGTCAGAAAGATCGGTCTTTCAGGCGGAAGCTTCACCCTTGATAAGGGTGCGGCGATCTACGTTGTGACCGAGGGTGAGGGCAAGGTCAGCGGCGACGGCTACACCAAGGACATTAAGAAAGGCGACTATTTCATTGTTCCGGTTGCGGCACAGGATAAATTCAAGCTCAGCGGAAATATGTCGGTCGTTGAGTGTTACAGATAAAAGAACGGAGAGGAAAAAATGCACACTTTAAATCCCAGAGTATTACATAATCAGATAAAGCAAATCGAGCCTTATGCCGTTACCGACCGTCTTGTTATCGGCAGGTGGAGAAGCTACACGGGTATGCACGTCAGCCCGAACAACATTGTGCTTGACGACAAGCCGCCCGTAACGCTCGGTCTCGGCGACAGATGGAACGTAGGCTATGACGAGACACGCTATTTTGAGGCTGAAATTACCGTGCCGTCAAACTTTGAGGGCAAAAAGGTCTATCTATCAATAGATTTCGGCGGCGAGGCTCTCGTCAGAATTAACGGAGAGATCGTCGGAGCCGTAAGCTCAAGAGAGAACTCCGGTTGGGTACACCGTACCGAGATTCTTTTCAAGGACGGAGTAAAGACGGGCGAAAAGCTCAGTATTCAGATTGAGGGTACGGTTGACTGCGCCGGCTTCTGTAACAACGCTATGGCAGGCGAAAAGTATATGGAATACCGTATGAAGAAGGCGGAGCTTATCGCCGTTGACAAGCTCACCGAGAGCTATTGGTACGATATTTCCACGGCGTGGGACGCATATGAAAACTGCGAGGATCAGTATGTAAAGTCACGTCTTTTCAATGCGATGGACGATTCCGTTCATCAGCTTGACTTTGACTTAGGCGGCGAGGCTTTCATTGCATCCGTTCCCAATGCGGTAAATGTGCTCTGGGGCGAGATCGAGAAGATCGAATATTCAACACCCGGCGAGGTCATTATGGCAGGTCACAGCCACCTTGACGTTGCATGGCTTTGGACTGTCAGGGAGATCACAAGAAAGACCGCAAGAACCTTTGCAAATAACCTTGCCCTTATGGACAATTATCCCGATTTCAAGTTCACTCAGAGCCAGGCGGTGCTTTATGATTTTATGAAAAAGCACTATCCCGACATCTTTGAGCGAGTAAAGGAGAAGGTCAAGAACGGTCAGTGGGAGATCGTCGGCAACGCATGGGTTGAGGCGGATACGAATATTGCGAGCGGCGAGGCTCTTGTCCGCCAGCTTCTTTACGGCCGTGAATTCTTTATGAAAGAATTCGGAGTTTCTTCCGATATTTATTGGCTCCCCGACTGCTTCGGCTTTACATGGGCTTTGCCTCAGATCATCAAGCGTTCGGGTATGAAGTATTTCATGACTTCAAAGCTTTTCTATAACGATACCAACGAATTTCCTCACAGCGTTTTCCGCTGGAGATCACACAGCGGCGACGAGATACTTGCCTATCTCTGCAAACAGCCGTATCAGAGCGAATATAATGCGGAATACGTTACCTCTTTGAGAAAGAATAACCGTCAGAACAGCATTGTTGATGTTTCCTGCGGTATGTTCGGCTACGGAGACGGTGGCGGCGGATGCACCTACAAGCAGGTTGAAACCGGCAAACGCATTGAAAAGCTTCCCGGTATGCCCAAGACTACGAACGGCAAGGTTGCCGACTTCTTCAAGGCGATTGACGGCGACTTCGACAAGCTCCCCGTATATGACGGCGAGCTTTATTATGAGAACCACAGAGGTACGTTCACCAGTCAGGCGTTTATCAAGAAGAACAACAGACGCGGCGAATTTATGATGAGAAATGCCGAGATCCTCAACGTATTCGGCGGCGAAGAATATCCTGCCGAGAAAATGGAGGAGGCATGGAAGATACTTCTTATCAACCAGTTCCACGACATTCTTCCCGGAACCTCGATTCACGAGGCTATGGAGAATACCCGTGAGGAATATGCTCAGCTTCGTCAGCTCGGCGGAGAGCTTGTCAGAAAGGGCAAGGACGGCATACTCAACAAGGTCAGCGTAAAGGACGATTCCGTGCTTGTATGGAATATGCTCACATGGCAGACAAAGGGTATTGTCAAGGCTGAAATTCCGCACATGGCAAAGGGAATTAAAAATTCCGACGGCAAGCTCCTCACAAGCAAGGTCTATGAGGAAAACGGCAAGTATTACATCGAGTTCCTTGCCGATCCCGTGCCTGCATTCGGCTACGGTGTGTTCACCCTCTGTGACGGAACGGCGGAGTTTGAAAACGTTAAGGTTACAAAGAATACCCTTGAGAATAAATATCTCAAGGTCTCGCTTGACGGTAACGGTCTTATTGATGAGGTTATCGACAAGACAACGGGCAGACAGATATTGACCGGTAAGGGCAATCTTATGACTATATCTCACGACAAGCCCATTTACGAGAGCGCATGGAATATGGAGTTTGACTATCAGATGAAGTTCTGGGAGCTTCGTGACGCCGAGAGTATCGAGGTTGTCGAGGCTTCTCCGCTCAGGGGCGCAGTCAGAGTTGTCAGAAAGTTCCATGAGTCAACAATCACTCAGGATATTATCCTTGAAAAGGATAAGCCGACTCTCGACTTTGATACCACGGTCGATTGGCACGAGAGGGAAAAGGTGCTCAAAGCAGAGTTCCCCGTTGATATCAGAAACCGAAATGCAAGCTGTGAGATCGCTCACGGTGCGGCGGAATATCCGACACATTACAACACCTGCTACGATCAGGCGAAGTTCGAGTTCTGCGCTCACAAGTGGGCGGACCTTTCCGAGGGCGGTTACGGCGCAAGTATCATCAACGACTGCAAGTACGGCTACAATGTTCACGACAATATGATGAAGATTACCCTGCTCAGAGGACCTATCTGTCCCGATCCTATGGGTGATCTCGGAATGCATCATTTCAGATATTCGTTCTATCCTCACGCGGGCACATGGCGTGACGCCGATACCGTAAGGCTCGGCTTTGAGGAGAACGTAAGACTTGAGGGCGAGTTCATCGGCGGCACGGGCGGAAACGATCTCGGCCACACCTATGCAAAGCTTGACGGCGAAAGCGTTATTCTCGACGCTGTTAAGCCTGCTCAGGACGGCAGAGGCTACATCGTCAGAATGTACGAGTCTGAAACACGTCACTGCACGGTCAAGGCTTCCTTTGAGCTTGAATACTCCAAGGTTATCGAGTGTAACCTGATGGAGTGCGACGAGCAGGAGATCGACTGCGAGAACGGTGAGTTTACCTTCAAAATGAAGCCGCATGAGGTCAAGACATTCAGATTAGTTTAATAATTGAGCTTCCGCATTAAGCGAAGAACAAAAGAAACAAATATACGAAAGGCTTCTTATTGGACGTTTTTTTATTACTAATACAGCTCAATTTTCCGTAATGAGCGAGAAATATCTTTCCAAGCTCTTGTTTTATTTATTCCGATGTTGTAAAATGTCATTATCAAATTACGGAGTGCATTATGACTGTATTGAGTTTTCAAAACCTTGCGTTCTCGTTCGGAGAACGTGAGCTTTTCAGAAATGTAAATTTTGATATAAACGATAAGGAAAAGGTCGGCTTTATCGGCTCAAACGGCGTGGGAAAGACCACGATCCTGAAGCTCATCAGAGGTGAGCTTGAGCCGACGGAGGGTGCTGTCATTATCGGAAAAGACGCAAGGCTCGGCTATATGGAACAGCACACATGCTCGAAAAAGGGCAGAACGCTTTATGACGAGCTGATAAGCGTCTTTGACGAGCTGATGAATTTAGAAATCGAAATCAATCAGGTAAATTACCGCCTTGAACACGGTCTCGGCAATATGGAGGAGGATCTCCGACTTCAGGACGAGCTGACAACTAAGTTCAACAACGACGGCGGACTGACTTTCCGAAGCCGGACGAGGAGTGCTCTGCTCGGTCTCGGCTTTACCGAGGAGGACTTCAACCTGACTACTGACAAGCTTTCGGGCGGTCAGCGTTCAAAGGTCGCTCTGGCAAAGCTCCTGCTTTCAAAGAGCAATCTTCTGCTTTTAGACGAGCCGACCAACCACCTTGACATAAAGTCGGTTGAATGGCTGGAGGGTTTCCTGAAAAACTATAACGGTGCGATTTTTGTTATATCTCACGACCGTTATTTCCTCGACAGGATCACGGACAAAACCGTTGAGCTTGAAAACCGCAAGGTGCGCTGTTTCAAGGGAAATTATTCGGAATTTCTTGTCAAAAAGAAAGCCGAACAGCAGGCGATCGAGGACAAGTACGAAGCCGATATGAGGGAAATTCAGCGGCTTGAGGGCGTTGTGGCTCAGCAGAGACAGTGGAACAGGGAGAAGAACATCAAGACCGCCGAAAGCAAGCTCAAGCAGATCGAGCGCATCAAGGAACAGCTCGTTGTTCCAGACAGCAAGGTGGAACGCATACGTTTTCACTTTGAGCCGAAATGCGTCAGCGGCAACGATGTGATAATTGCCGACGGACTTTCCAAGAGCTTCGGAAACAAGCTGATTTTCAGAAATGCTTCGCTCCATATCATAAGGGGCGAGAGGGTGTTTATCCTCGGCGATAACGGCTGCGGAAAGACGACCTTTCTTAAAACGCTGATGGGACAGTACGCTCCCGACAGCGGAACGTTTATGTTCGGCGAAAATCTCTTCAAGGGATATTTCGATCAGGTTCAGGCAGGACTTGATCTGAACAAAACAGCGATCGAGGAGATATGGTCGAGATACCCCAAAATGACTCAGACTCAGGTGAGAAGCGCATTGGCGGCTTTCCTTTTCAAAGGGGACGATGTTTTCAAGAGGATTTCCGAGCTTAGCGGAGGCGAGAGGGCAAGAATAGCCCTTTTGAGCCTGATGCTCGGAGGCTACAATCTTCTGCTGCTTGATGAGCCGACAAACCACCTTGATGCCTTTTCCCGTGAGGAGCTTGAAAACACCCTGCTCGGCTATGACGGAACAATGCTGATTGTCTCCCACGACCGATATTTCATAAATAAACTCAGCACACGAATACTTGAGCTTAGCGAAAACGGATTTACGGAATATCTCGGCGACTACGATTATTATATTGAAAAACGAGCCTCCCGTCAGCCTGCCGAAACGCAGGTCAAAGCGGCGGCAAAGCCCGAAAAGGTCAATGATTATAAGCTGAAAAAGGAGCAGGCTTCTCAGCAGAGAAAGCTGAAAACTCAGCTTTCAAGGACGGAAAATGAGATTGCCGAGCTTGAAGAAGAGATTGAAAACATTCAGGAAAAGCTGAACTCAACGGAGGTTCAGACGGACTACGAAAAGCTTATTGAATTTACCGATTTGCTCAATTCAAAAAATGATGAGCTTATGGATAAATATTCCCTGTGGGACGAGCTGCAGGGAATGATAGAATAATAAAACAGAAAGGACGGTTTGAATGCCGGAATATATTGACACTTATCTTGAATTTGAAGATGTGAAAAACCATAATCCTTTCATCGGCAGGGAACCCGACACAGCCGACCTGCCCGACTTTGAAAGCAGTAAAAGCCGACTGCCGGAGCCTGTCTGGGACGGACACGACGAGTCGGTCGAGGCATACTACAAGGCCTGGGAAATTGCTTTTTCAAATCTTTTTAAGCCGACCGAGGAAAACGGTTTTGTTTCACCCTATATCGACACGGCTTTCAACGGAGATATTTTCCTTTGGGACAGTTGTTTTATGCTGATGTTCGGCAAATACGGCGACAGCGTGTTCAAGTTTCAGGGTACGCTTGATGATTTCTACTGTAAGCAGCAGCCTGACGGATTTATCGGCAGGCAGTATCATGAGGACAACGGAGAGTCTAAATTCCACAGGCTCGATCCCGTCAGCACAGGACCGGAAATAGTCGCATGGTGTGAGTGGCAGTATTATCAGAACTACGGCGACAAGGATCGTCTGAGAGATGTATATTATCCTATTCTTTGCTACCACAGGTGGATGAGAAATTACCGCCGCCGACAGGACGGCTCATACTGGGCAACAGGCTTGGCGTGCGGAATGGATAATCTGCCGAGATTTGACCTTGATGCCGTTCCCGGCGTTGAGGACTGGCAGGTGCGCTCTTTCCACCACAGCTATATGTCATGGATCGACGCAAATTTCCAGGCGCTTCTGAGCTGTAAGGAGCTTCTGAAAATGGCTGAGGAGCTTGATATCAGCGACGGCATTGACGAGCTTGAAAAGGAAGCTGAGTTCCTGACAAAATTCATCAATGAAAAAATGTGGTCTGAGGAGGATAAGTTTTATTATGACCTCAGGTCGAACGGCGAGCTTCTCAAGGTCAAGTGCGTTGCGGCCTACTGGGGCTTGCTTGCGGACGGAGTACCCGACGGCAGAAAGGCCGATTTCATTGCCCACATTGAAAACGAAAAGGAATTCAAGCGTCCTCACCGTGTGCCGTCCCTTTCGGCGGATCACCCCGAGTATGAAGAAAGCGGCGGTTACTGGAACGGCGGAGTATGGCCTCCGACTAATTACATGATAATCAGAGGTCTTACCGAATGCGGAAAAGAACAGCTTGCCTATGATATCGCCCTCAATCACTATGAAAATATGCTTGAGGTCTACCGCAAAACAGGGACGTTCTTTGAAAACTATGCGCCCGAAACCGCCAATCCGGGAAATCCGGCAAAGGGTGATTTCGTAGGCTGGTCGGGGATTGTTCCAATCAGCGTATTTATTGAGTACATACTCGGTATTCAGGTACACGCCGAGAAAGACGAGATAGTCTGGTATGTCAGAAATCTCGAACGTCACGGCATAAAGAAGCTCCCGATAGGCAGGGATATGTATGCCGATCTGATTTGCGAAGCGAGAAACAGCTCGGACGAAAAGCCGGAAATAACCATTAAAGCCGATAAACCGATTAAACTGACCGTTATCTACGGCGATAATAAATTTGAAATGTAATTAAGAAAGGATTGTTATTCAATATGAAACTTGGATTTACTCTCTACAATTTTCACTCAATAATCAAAACTCTTGACGACCTTGACAGAGTGCTTGCAAGCCTTGAGGAAATGGGCGTTGACACGGTGCAGGTATCGGGAATAGGCCATCTGAGCAACTATGAGGTTGCAAAGCTCTGCAAAAAGCACAATATGGAGGTCTGCGTTACTCACCTTTCCTTTGACAGGATCGTCAACGACACCGACGCAGTTATTGACGAGCACAAGGCTCTCGGCTGTAAGACGGTCGGAATAGGCAGCATAAGCGAGGAGTACAGGGGAGAGGACGGAGTGAAGAAATTCGCCGAAACGCTTGCCCCTGCCGTCGCAAAGCTCAAAGCCGCAGGTATGAACTTTGCCTATCACAACCACCATTTCGAGTTTATGAGATATCCGAACGGCAAAACGGGCTATGAAATGCTCATGGAGCTTGATCCCGAGCTTGTCAGCTTTATCTTTGATACCCATTGGGCGCAGACGGGCGGTGTCAACCCTGCTTCATATATCCGCAAGCTCGGAAAGAGAATAAGCGTTTGTCACTTCAAGGATTACCGCATTGTCGTTAACGGCGAGGGAGACTATGTCCGTGATTTCGCTGAGATCGGCACAGGCAACCTCGATCTTGACGATTGCTACCGTGCCTGCCGTGATACGGGAATCGAGTACATAATCATCGAGCAGGATTCAACTCCTCTTGATGTTTTCGAGTCGGCAAGGATAAGCTGGGAAAACCTCAAAAAGATCGCAGAAAGAAATTCATAAATTACATAAAGAAAATGGCTTATATCGGTTTTATTTCCGATGTAAGCCATTTTATTATTTATTCAGATCAATAAGCCTTGCCCCAGTAGAGCATATGCTTTGCAGGCTTGCCGCAGCATACGCAGGTGTCGGAGAGCTGCTCCTGCTCGAACGGGATACAGCGTGAGGTAATTCCCAGCTCGTCCTTGAGCTTATCCTCGCACTCACGCTCGCCGCACCACATAGCCTTGATAAATCCGGGCTTGTTGTCAGCGATGTCTTTAAGCTCGGCATAATCCTTTGCCGTAAAGGTCATTGCCGCTCTGCGGTCAAGAGCCTTCTGATAAAGACCGTCGTGAACCTCCTGAAGAAGCTCGGGAACTCTCTGCTCAAGCTCGTCAAGCGAAACAAATATCTTTTCGTTGCTGTCTCGGCGGACAACTACGCAGCGATTGTTTTCGATATCCTTAGGACCGATCTCAAGACGGAGAGGAACACCCTTCATCTCGTATTCGGCAAACTTCCAGCCTGCGCTGTTGTCGCTGTCGTCAAGCTTAACTCTGCAAACCTTGGAAAGCTTATCTTTAAGCTCGTTCGCCTTGTCGAGAACGCCCTCCTTGTGAGAAGCGATAGGTACGATAACAAGCTGAATGGGAGCTACGGCAGGGGGGAGAACAAGTCCGTTGTCGTCGCCGTGAGTCATTATGATAGCGCCGATAAGACGTGTTGTTGTGCCCCACGAGGTCTGGAACGGGTGATGAAGCTTGTTGTCCTTGCCCGTAAACTGAATGTCAAATGCCTTTGCAAAGCCGTCTCCGAAATAATGCGATGTGCCGCTCTGGAGAGCCTTGCCGTCGTGCATAAGAGCCTCAATGGTGTATGTATCCTCGGCTCCCGCAAAACGCTCCTTGGCTGTCTTAACACCCTTTACGACGGGCATAGCAAGATATTTCTCGCAGAACTCGGCGTAAACGTTGAGCATACGGATAGTTTCCTCCTGAGCCTCCTCGGCAGTTGCGTGGATCGTGTGGCCCTCCTGCCAGAGGAACTCTCTTGTGCGGAGAAACGGACGTGTTGTCTTTTCCCAGCGGACAACGCTTACCCACTGGTTGTAGAGCTTGGGAAGATCCCTGTATGAGTGAACTATGTTTGCATAGTGCTCACAGAAAAGAGTTTCCGAAGTAGGTCTTACGCAGAGCCTTTCGTCAAGCTTTTCGTTGCCGCCGTGGGTTACCCAAGCAACCTCGGGAGCGAAGCCCTCAACGTGATCCTTTTCCTTATCAAGCAGACTTTCGGGAATGAACATGGGCATACATACGTTCTCGTGTCCCGTTGCCTTGAACATACCGTCCATAAGACGCTGAATATTTTCCCAGATAGCGTAGCCGTAAGGTCTGATAACCATACAACCCTTGACGCTCGTGTATTCGCAAAGCTCAGCCTTCTTAACAACGTCGGTGTACCATTTTGCGAAATCCTCGTCCATTGACGTGATTTCTTCAACCATCTTTTTTTGCTGTGCCAATTTTATTACCGCCTTTATTATTATTCGTGATCCTCAATGTATTTAACGGCATCGTCAACCGTTCTGATCTCCTCGATCGCTTCGTCGGGAACCTCGATCTCGAACTCATCCTCAATGCTCATAACAAGGTCTACGAAGTCGAGACTGTCTGCGCCGAGATCATCGACAAGATCGCTGTTGAGAGTGATGTCGTCCTCGTCAATTTCAAACTGTTCGGCAAGGATTTTTTGCAGCCTTTCAAATACTGATGATGACATGAAAGTGATTCCTCCATTTATAATATACTTACTAAAAGATATTAGTGTTATTTTTGACTTTTGTCAATAGACTTTTTATATAATTTTGTTAAAATGAGATGTTTTTTTCTTATTTTTTCGATGACAGAAAAAACGAATAATGAATATTGATATGCAAAATGAACAATATACGGTTTGTAAAGTAGTTTTACTTGTCGTAAAGCAAAAACACTTGACGTTGTGGAAAACTCGGTGGAAAGTGTGGAAAACTCAACGCACTTTCAAGGCTTTCAGAGGTAAGATGTGGAAAATTCGTAAAGGTATTGACCTTTACCTGTGGAAAACTCAATTTTTTGACTCAATTATTTTGACGTCAAAAACGATGAATATTCAATGAATAATGAATATTTTTATCGCTGAGAGTCGATGACTCTCTGTGCAAGCGCCCTCAGCTCATCCATGCTCGAAAGACTGTCGATTTCCTGCCTGAAGGAGGCGGCTCCTCTGATGCCCTTGATGTACCAGGCGGCGTGCTTGCGTGCTTCTCTCATACCTACCCTTGTTCCCTTGTATTCGCAGAGAGTGCCGATATGAGCGAGCATAACCTCCATTTTTTCCTCAAGCGTCGGCTCGGCATAATCGGCTTCGTTGTTAAGATATGCATTTATACAGCGGAATATCCACGGATTTCCCAAAGCTCCTCTGCCGACCATCAAAAAATCGCAGCCTGTTTCGTCAAGCATCTTTTTTGCGCTCTTTCCGTCAACTATATCGCCGTTGCCGATAACGGGTATGGAAACGTTTTTTTTGACCTTTGCGATCTCGTCAAGAAAAACCGGCGGAGCGTACATCTGAGCCTTTGTACGTCCGTGAACGGTTATTGCCGAGGCTCCTGCCGCTTCTATCCGCTTGGCGACCTCGACGGCGTTGATATGCTCCGAATCCCAGCCGATGCGGATCTTTGCCGTGACGGGAACAGGGGAGACCTCAACAACCTTTTCGACGATTTTGCCGATCAGCTCAGGATTTTTCAAAAGAGCCGATCCGCCGCCGTTGCCTGCAATTTTTGGCGCAGGACAACCCATATTGATGTCTATAAAGTCTGGAGAGAACTCTGTCGCCTTGAGCGCCGCTTTTGCCATTATTTCGGGATCGTCGCCGAATATCTGCGCCCCGGCAGGACGCTCTTTTTCAGAGAGAAAGAGCAGCTCCTTTGACTTTCTGTCCTGCATTGTCAGTCCCTTGGAGCTGACCATTTCGCTGATGACATATGACGCTCCGTAGCTCACACAAAGCTCACGAAACGCCCTGTCCGCCACTCCTGCCATCGGGGCAAGACAGGCATGTCCCTTTATTTCAAGATTACCGATTTTCATTAAATCACCAAATTTTATTTTAACATATATAATACACTCTTGTCAAAAATAAATCGCTTTACCGTTAAATAAAGCGATTTATAAAGGTCAGATTATTCCGTCGTATTTTACTCTGTTCATATATTTAAAGCTGAATATGACTGAGATTATTCCGCCTGTCACCCAGCCGACAGGCCATGAGCACCATATGCCCGTTGAGCCGAGTGCCGTTGCCGAAAGTACGGCGGCAAACGCAACTCTGAGGACAAGGTCGGTAAATGTGCCTGCCATAAAGGCTTTCATCTGTCCTGCGCCCCTGAGAACTCCGTCGGAGACAAGCTTGGCGGCGGCGATAAAATAGAACGGTGTAACTATTCTAAGGAACATAATTCCCGTATCCATCGCCTCTCCCGTCGGACTGTCAAGGAAGACGTACATAAGATATCGGCTTGCCGTCAGATAGAGAGCAATAATCGGAATACAGATTATCCAGGTGAGCTTGACGCCTGCCTTGAAGCCCTCCTTAATACGCTCAAATTTGCGTGCGCCGAGGTTCTGAGCCGTGTAGTTTGATATTCCGTTACCGAACGTTGTGAATGAGGTGATAACAAGGTTGTTGAGCTTTACCGATGCGGAGTAGCCTGCAATAACTCCCGAGCCGAAGCCGTTGATTACGCTCTGCAAAATAATGTTGCCGACAGAGATGAAGCTTTGCTGGAGTATGCTCGGTACGGCGACAGCGGCGATCCTCTTCAGAAGCTCAAAGGAGAATGCCGTAGGCTTCCTGTCGGTTTCTATTTTATCAAAACGCTTGAAAACAAAGAAAACAGCGAGCAGACAGCTTACTCCCTGACAGATGAAGGTTGCCCACGCAACGCCCGAAACTCCCATTTTAAATCCTGCAACAAAGAGTATGTCGGCGGCTATGTTCGCAACCGATGAACAGGCGAGAAAGAAGAAAGGTGTTTTTGAATCGCCGAGGGCGGAAAAAATTCCCGAAGCGATATTATAGTAGAAAACAAACGGCAGACCGAGTATGTATATGAGAAGATACAGCTTTGAGTCCGCAAAGATATTGTCGGGTGTATTGATGAGCTTCAGCAGGCTGCCGCAGAACAAAAGTCCGATAAGCATCAGCATCGCACACAATACACCGCCCGAGATCAGCGTTGTGTAAACTGCGGTCTTCATATCCCTGAAACGCTTTGCGCCGAAAAGCTGAGAGGTGATGACCGAACAGCCTATGTTACAGCCGAAAGCAAAGGCAATGAAGATAAGGGTGATCTCGTAGCTGTTGCCGACCGCAGCCAAAGCATCGTTGCCGATGAATTTGCCTGCGACGAAGCTGTCGGCAAGATTGTAAAGCTGTTGAAAGATTATACTGCCGAAAAGGGGCAGACAGAATTTCCATACGACAGTATAGGGCTTGCCAACTGTTAAGTCCTTGTTCATAACAACCACTTCTTTCTTGACGAATTAAGACTTTTACATTATAATATATTTGTTGATATATGTAAAATATATTTTTTGTATCTTTGAATATCAAATTGATATGGAGGCGGCAGCTTGCAAATCAGTTACGACCATTATCGCATATTCTATTATGTCGCAAAATATCGTAGCATAACTGCGGCGGCGCAGGTGCTTATGAGTAACCAGCCGAATGTTACAAGAATCATAAAAACTCTTGAAAAGGATCTTGGATGCACTCTGTTTATCCGCTCACGAAGCGGCACAACGCTGACCGCTGAGGGTGAACGCCTTTTTGAGCACGTTAAGGTTGCGTTTGAGCAGATTGAAGCGGGCGAGAGGGAGATCTCGGTTGAGAGAAGCTTGCAAAACAGCGTTGTTTCGGTCGGAATGAGTGAGGTTGCCCTGCATTGCGTTATGCTTCCCGTGCTTGAAAAATATCATCGGATGTTTCCGAGCGTCCGAATAAGGCTTAGAAACCATACAACGCCGAGAGCTCTTTCCTCTTTGAAAAGCGGTTCGGTCGATTTTGCCGTCACAACGGCTGCCGGTGAAGAAATCGGAGACTTTTCATATAAACATATAAAGACGATCAGAGACGAAGCTGTTTACAATCCTGATTTTTTTCGTTTGTCCAGGGACGGAATGCAGCTGAAGGATATGGTAAAATATCCTTTGATTTCTCTCGGCAAGCAGACGGGAACATATGAAATTTACTCCCGGCTTTTTGAAGCCGAGGGCTTGAAATATGATCCCGACATTGAGGTTGAAACCGCCGACCAGATTCTTCCCCTTGTTAAGGCAGGCTTGGGAATCGGTCTTGTTCCCGGTATTTTTTATGAAAAGGACAGCGAAAAGAACAGGCTTGCTGTGCTGAAAATAAAGGAAAAATTCCCCGAACGTTCGGTTTGCATAGTGAAAAGAAAAGGGGAACACCTTGGCACGGCGGCAAAAGAACTGGAAAGGCTTCTCATCAGTGAGACTGCATTATAATGCATAAATACTGTATATTATGTATAAAATTCCTGTCCCGAAAGCTTTTTACGAAAGAAAAATGAGACGGAACGCACAAATAATGCTGTAAAACAAAATAAAACGCTACATGAATTTGTAATTTTGCATATAATCTTTTTACGGCTTGAAAATACCTTGTGCATATATACGAAAAGGCTGAAAATGTAAAAAAATAGCTTGCATAAATATACATTTTATGTTAATATGTGTGCATAAAACACAGACAATTCTGTATATCGGAGGAATTATTATGAATAAGAAGGATATCAAAAAAATCGTTCTCGCCTATTCGGGCGGACTTGACACGTCGATAATCATTCCGTGGCTCAAGGAAAACTACAACGATCCCGAGATCATCGCCGTTTCCGGCAACGTAGGTCAGGCAAGCGAGCTTGAGGGACTTGAGGAAAAGGCTCTCAAGACAGGCGCTTCAAAGCTCTATGTCGAGGATCTTACAAAGCAGATGCTTGACGAGGTTGCTTTCCCGTGCGTACAGGCAGGTGCTCTCTATGAGAACTATCCTCTCGGCACGGCTCTTGCACGTCCGATAATTGCAAAGAGACTTTGCGAGATCGCCGAAAAAGAGGGCGCAGACGCTATCTGCCACGGCTGCACAGGTAAGGGTAACGATCAGGTAAGATTTGAGGTTGCTATCAAGGCATTTGCACCCGATATGACTATCATCGCTCCGTGGAGAGAGTGGGATATCAAGTCCCGTGACGAGGAGATCGACTATTCCGAGGCTCATAATGTTCCTCTTAAAATAAACAGAGAAACCAACTATTCAAAGGACAAGAACATCTGGCATCTTTCACATGAGGGACTTGATCTTGAGGATCCTGCAAACGAGCCGCAGTACAACAAGGAGGGCTTCCTTGAGATGGGCGTTTCTCCCGAGCAGGCTCCGGACAAGCCTACCTATGTTAAAATTCATTTTGAGCAGGGCGTTCCGACCTCAATCGACGGAGTTGAGATGGATTCCGTCGGCATCGTAACAAAGCTCAACGAGCTTGGCGGAGCAAACGGCATCGGACTTCTCGATATCGTTGAGAACAGACTTGTCGGTATGAAGTCAAGGGGTGTTTATGAGACTCCGGGCGGCACGATCCTTTACAAGGCTCATGAGATCCTTGAGACGATCACTCTTGATAAGGAGACCTCACATTACAAGGCTCTTGTAGGTCATAAGCTCGGCGAGCTTGTCTACAACGCTCAGTGGTATTCGAAGCTCACTCAGTCTATCCTTGCTTTTGTTAAGGAGACTCAGAAGACAGTTACGGGCGACGTTACCGTCAAGCTTTACAAGGGCAACATCACTCCGGCAGGCGTAACCTCTCCGTATTCACTCTACGATCCCGAAATCGCAACCTTCGACGAGGACGAGGTTTACAACCAGGCGGATTCCGCAGGATTTATCAACCTTTACGGACTTCCGACCAAGGTTATGGCTAAGATGAAGAAAAAGGCCGGTTTGGAATAATCTCATTTCTGATTTGGAGAATTTACAGCTATGGAAAAAATGTGGGCAGGCAGATTTGCCAAGGAACTGAATAAGGAAGCCGATGACTTCAATTCGTCGATCCACTTTGACTGCAAGATGTATAAGCAGGATATCACGGGCTCGATGAAGCATGCGACGATGCTTGCAATGCAGAAGATCATCACCGACGACGACTGCGACAAAATTCTTGCAGGTCTTCAGTCGATCCTTGACGATCTTGACAGCGGAAAGCTTCAGTTTGATATGGACGCCGAGGACATTCATATGTTCGTTGAGTCCGAGCTGACAAAGCGTATCGGCGATGTCGGCAAGAAGCTTCACACCGCAAGAAGCCGAAACGATCAGGTTGCCGTGGATATCAGACTTTATCTCAGGGACGAGACAAACGAGATTATTCCCCTGATAAAGAATTTGCTTGCCGCAATTCTTTCCGTTGCCAAGGATAATAAAAATACGATTTTGCCCGGATATACACATCTTCAGCGTGCTCAGCCGGTAACCTTTGCACATCATCTTTTAGCCTATGCTATGATGTTTATCCGTGATATCGGAAGACTTGAGGACGCAGTAAAGAGGATGAATTATTCACCTCTCGGCTCCTGCGCTCTTTCGGGCACTACATACAATACAGACCGTGAATTTGTTGCCGGACAGCTCGGCTTTGACGGAATTACGCTCAACAGTATTGACGGCGTTTCCGACAGGGATTTCTGCGTTGAGCTTATGAGCGCATTTGCAACTGTTATGATGCACCTTTCCCGTTTCTCAGAGGAGATTATT
>JAXJRE010000208.1:0-1589 GCA_036310785.1 Acutalibacteraceae bacterium | reverse complement strand
GAATTATCCATGCTCTGAACGGCAAGCTTTTTGCATTTAATAACAAGTCTTGCTTCGGCAGGATAAACCGCTTCGCCGTCGGAGGCAACGCTCAGACCTGCCTTTGCCGCCTTGTCACAGTCCCTGCCCGAAACTCTGCCGCAAAGGCGCAGAGCATCCTTGTACTGCTCATCAAAGAAGCTGAGCGTGAAATAATCCTGCTCGTCGAGGAATTTCTTTGTGTATCTCTGCGGACGGATGAAGATGAAAACAACATCCCTGCCCCAAAGCTCGCCTACTCCGCCCCAGCTCACCGTCATGGTGTTCCAGCTTTCGGGCGTGCCTGCGCTGACAAGCGCCCAATCTTCTGCAATGAGCTTAACGGGATTTTCTTTTAATTCTTTGATTGTCATAATAATACCACCTCATAGATCAATTTATGAAACTTTTCTTTTTATCATTCCGACAAGGGAGAATATTGCAAACATTACCGCATTGACAGCGACAACGCTTGCGCCTGCCGGCATTGAAAATACAAACGAAATAAACAGTCCTGCAAAGAAGCATACAACGGAGATCACCGCCGAAGTCACAACGACCTTTTTGAAGGTGTTGCATACTCTCATAGCGGTCAGCGCAGGGAATATTACAAGGCTCGAAATGAGCATCGCACCCATTATTCTCATACCGATAACGACCGTTATAGCTGTCAGCAAGGCAATCAGCGTATTATACATTCCCGTCCTTGTGCCCGTTGCCGCCGCAAAGTTTTCGTCAAAGGTTACGGTGAAAATCTTATTGTAGAAAACAAAGTAAAGCACAAGCACCGCCGCCGAAAGGACTATACTTATTATAACATCTGTACTGCTCATTGCAAGTATGCTTCCGAACATATATCCGTTGACGTCGGAATTAAGTCCCGTTGTCATTGACGTGACGAGTATTCCGACCGCAAGCGATGTGCTTGAGATAAGCGCAATCGCCGCATCGCCCTTGATTTTCCCCGTATCGCTGACACGAAGAAGCAAAAATGCCGAAATTATCACCACGGGCACGGAAACGGCAAGCGGAGCGACATTCATCGCCAGGGCAACGCACAATGCGCCGAAGCCGACATGGGAAAGTCCGTCACCGATCATCGAATATCGCTTTAAAACGAGGGTTACGCCGAGCAAGGCGGCACAAAGAGCGACAAGCACGCCGACAATTATCGCCCTGCGCATAAAACCGTAGGAAAACATCTGAACG
The DNA here is from genome assembly GCA_036310785.1 of Acutalibacteraceae bacterium. Classification (GTDB taxonomy): domain Bacteria; phylum Bacillota; class Clostridia; order Oscillospirales; family Acutalibacteraceae; genus CAG-488. The sequence continues at coordinate 362 of JAXJRE010000208.1, read as the reverse complement.
AACATATCAAGCATTGCCGTCACCTCCGAGTATCCTCTTTGCCGCAGGAGTGTCAAGATATTCCTGCGTTGTGCCGAAGAAATCGCCGTCATGCTCCATACAGAGAATTTTATTCGCATATTTCACGGCACTCTTAATATCGTGAGTGACCATTATCACCGTCACGCCGTGTTCGGAATTAAGATGCTCAATCAGCCTATACATATCTTCCGTCACAAAGGGATCAAGCCCTGCCGTCGGCTCGTCGAGGAGAAGAAGCCTGTCCGTTGCACAAAGCGCCCTTGCTAAAAGCACACGCTGCTGCTGACCGCCCGAAAGCTCGTTGAACGACTTGTTTCTGATGTCGCTTATCTTCATCGTTT
>JAXJRE010000207.1:0-13338 GCA_036310785.1 Acutalibacteraceae bacterium | reverse complement strand
TCCCTCAGTCAGCTTCGCTGCCAGCTCCCTTTACACAAGGGAGCCGAAAAGTTTCTTCAAAATTAATAATGATACGGTCTAAAATCTAACATCTAAAGTCTAATATCTATTTTGGGGAAGCTCCGCCGAAGGCGGTGATGAGGTGGAGTAGGTCTGATGAAATTTAATTTCTTCTTACTTTTTACTTTCTGACACCTCATCCGCCTCGTTCCTCGGCACCTTCCCCTCAAGGGGAAGGCAGAATTAGACGGTGGATTTTAGACATAAGACGTCAGACAGATTATAAAAACTATTTACTTTTCACATACATCAAAAACAGGATTTAAAAAAGGAATGGTTAAATGAAAACCGAAACAAATATCGACTGGCTCAGATATGAAAACGAGGCGAAAGCCGACGGCTTTAAGATTGTCTGCGGAATTGACGAAGCAGGCAGAGGGCCGCTTGCAGGTCCCGTCTGCGCCGCCGCCGTCATTCTTCCCGATGGGTGTATAATCGAGGGCGTCAACGACTCGAAAAAGCTTACCGAAAAAAAGCGTGAACAGCTTTTTGATGTGATAAAATCAACCGCCCTTGCCTATTCGATAGCAACCGCCGATGAAAAAGAGATAGATGAAATAAATATTTTGCAGGCAACCTACCTTGCGATGAAACGTGCGTTTGACGGTCTGAGCATTAAACCCGATATTGCTCTTGTTGACGGGAACCGTGATCCCGGTCTCGGCGTTCCGACACGCACGATAATCAAGGGCGACGCAAACTCAATGTCGATTGCCGCCGCTTCGATCCTTGCCAAGGTGACAAGGGATCGCTTTATGCTTGAAATGGATGAAAAATATCCCGAGTATCAGTTTGCCAAGCACAAGGGCTACGGTACAAAGCTTCACTATGAAATGCTTGATAAATACGGTGCGTCGGAAATTCACCGAATGACCTTCTTGAGGAAATATTATGAAAATAAATAAGTCGGGAGTCTGGGGCGAGATCTTTGCCGCAAGATATCTCAGGGACAACGGCTACAAGATAATAACGGGCAATTTCCGCTCCCGTATGGGTGAGATTGACCTCGTGGCTCAAAAGGGAAAATATATGTGCTTTGTCGAGGTCAAAACAAGGGGAGAGGACAGCCTCTACGAAGCGAAAGAGGCTGTCGATTTTGCCAAGCAGGAAAGGCTGATCTCGACCTCAAAGCTGTTTATGAAGGCCTATCCGAATGACAAACAGCCTCGGTTTGACGTCTGCGAGGTATATCTCGACGCCGAATATAAGCCGCTGAAAATAAATTACATAGAAAATGCGTTTACGGAAACGACATGACCGAGGGGGAAAAGCAATGATAAGGATAAATGATTTTAATAATATTCCCGATGATCTTCAGACAAACAAAATTTTTGTAAATCCGGAAAAATCAAAAATGTCCAACAGCACCCTGTCTTTTGACGGGAACAACAATATAGTATTCATCGAGGACGGAGTTAATATTGCGGACAGCAGTATACGCTTTGTCGGTAATAACAGCGTGCTGTTTCTCGGAGCAAGCAACCACAGCTATTTGCTGAATGTCAGCATCAATAATCAGAGTACGGTTTATATCGGAAGAAACAATTATTTTAACGGCAAGCTTACGGCGATCACCTCAGAGGGACGGAACATAATAATCGGCGATGACTGCCTTTTCTCTTACGGAATATGCGTCAGGGTTGCCGATCCTCACCTTATTTATGATGCACAAACAAAAGAAAGAATTAACCCGTCCAAGTCGGTTTTTATCGGTGACCATGTGTGGGTGGGACAGAACGCAATGGTTCTCAAGGGTACAACCGTAGGTTCCGGCTCGGTGATCGGCGCCGGAGCGGTGGTTTCCGGAAAGAGAATTGAGTCAAACACGGTTTATGCAGGCAATCCTGCCAAGAAGATCAAGAGCGGAATATTCTATGAGAAGCCCTGCGTTCATCAGTGGACGGAAGCGGAAACGAAAAAACATAAGAGGTGCGACAGCCGTGAACATATATACGGAGACGGTGCAAGTACGGTTGACGTAACCGCCGTCGACCGACGCCTGACCGCAGCGTTGGACTCCGAGGAAAGGCTGAAGCTTTTGAAAGAAAAAATACGTTCCGATTGCTCAAAAAACAGATTTTTCATCGGAGAAGAAAATTATAAAAAGAAAAGCCTTTTTAAAAGATAAAGTTGAATTGTTTTTTTACTTATGATACAATGATTGCAGATTTTACCGAAAAGGAGAGGTAATATGTTTTATACCAGCACAAGAGACAAAAGCATCAGAGTAACTTCCTCGCAGGCGATATCTCACGGCATTTCTGCCGAGGGCGGACTGTTCGTTCCCGAAGAAATCCCTCAGATCACAATGGACGATATCATTCGTCTTGCTGACTGCGATTATATAGAAAGAGCGAAAGAGATACTTTCCCTCTATCTCACCGACTTCACCGCCGAGGAGCTTGACTCCTGCGTTAAGGGCGCATACGGCGACGGCAAATTTTCAAGCGACAAGGTAGCTCCGCTCCACACTCTCAGAAAAGGAACCGAGATCCTTGAGCTTTGGAAAGGACCGACCTGTGCGTTCAAGGATATGGCACTCCAGCTCCTGCCCCATCTGCTCACCGTTGCTTCGGCAAAGAGCGAGCCGGGCAAGCAGATTGTAATTCTTGTTGCAACTTCGGGCGACACCGGCAAGGCGGCACTTGAGGGCTTCAAGGATGTCAAAAACACGAAAATTCTTGTTTTCTATCCCAATGACGGCGTAAGCCCGATGCAGAAGCTCCAGATGACCACCCAGGAGGGTGCGAATGTCGGCGTATGTGCGATCGAGGGCAACTTCGATGACGCACAGACGGGAGTAAAGAAAATTTTCACGGACAAGGCTGTTGCCGCAAAGCTTGCCGAGCAGGGAATGATGTTCTCGTCGGCAAACTCGATCAACTGGGGACGTCTTGTTCCGCAGATCGTTTATTATGTATCCGCTTACTGCGAGATGCTCAACAAGGGCGAGATCAAGCCGGGCGACGAGATCAACGTTGTTGTTCCGACGGGCAACTTCGGCAATATTCTTGCCGCATATTATGCCAAGGAAATGGGCGTGCCTATCAGAAAGCTGATCTGTGCCTCGAACGCAAACAATGTTCTGACCGATTTCCTCAAGAGCGGAACATACAACCGTGTGCGTGATTTCTACACGACGGTTTCTCCCTCAATGGATATTCTTATTTCGTCAAACCTTGAAAGACTTCTGTTCCTGCTTTCGGATATGGACGATTCCCTTGTCAGGGAGTGGATGTCCGAGCTTTCGGAAAAGGGCGAATACAAGGTAAACGACGAGGTTTTCGCAAAGCTCAGCGAGCTGTTTGACGCAGGAAGCTGTGACGACAACGGCACAAAGGCTTGCATTGCCAAGGAATATAAGGAGCATAAGTATCTCTGCGATACACACACCGCTGTTGCTGTTTCGGTCTATGAGGACTACGCCGAGAGGACGGGCGACAGCACCCCGACGGTGATCGCCTCAACGGCAAATCCGTACAAGTTCAGCAAGGCAGTTCTTGATGCGGTATGTCCGGGAATGTCGGCAGAGCTTGACGAGTTTGAAATGGTTGACGCACTCCGCAAGGAAACCGGCGAAGCCTGTCCGCCGCAGCTTGCCAACCTCAAGGGTAAAACTCCGAGATTTACCGGCTGCTGCAAGAAAGAGGATATGGAGCAGGTAGTTTTTGATCTGTTGAAATAAAAGAAAACTGTCGCATTAAGACTTTTCGCAAGAGACTTCCCGTTTGGAAAGTCGGTGATGCGGTCTTAATGTGACAGTCCCTTTTTAAAGAAGCTTTACTTGCTTACATCGCTGCTCGGCTCAAAGGTTGCACAGATCGTTTCTGCGCAGGTGCAGGCGCTTGACGGGCCGACTTCAATCTGTCCGGCTACGCACTTGCAGCCGTCCTCATTGTAAATACAGTTGCAGGCATGGCACTTGATATCTTTGATTTCGTGCTTCATTGTAAACTACCCCTTTCTCGGATTTGTGAAACGCTTCACAGCTATATTATTTGTTGTAAAATATTTTTTATTCTTTTTTTCGGGAGGTGAAGAAATGTCACTATTTGCCATTGCGGACACGCATCTTTCGTTCGGCACAGATAAGCCGATGGATGTCTTTGACGGCTGGCAAAATTTTGAAGAAAAACTTCAAAAAAACTGGAATGCCGTTGTGACGGAAAAGGACACCGTTGTCATTGCCGGCGATATATCGTGGGGAATGAAGCTTGAGGACACGCTGGAGGATTTCAGATTTCTTGACAGCCTGAACGGAACAAAAATCGTGATGAAAGGCAACCATGATTACTGGTGGGCGACAAAAAGCAAGACAGAAAAGTTCCTGAAAGAAAACGGAATTGAAAGCATAAAAATCCTTTTCAACAATGCCTATAAGGTTGGCGATACGGCGATCTGCGGCACGAGAGGCTGGTTTTTCGACTGCTCAAAGAACGAGGATCAGAAGGTGCTTGCCCGCGAGGTCGGCAGACTGAAAACGAGCATTGCCGAGGCGAAAAAGCTCGGCGGTGAGGTGATCGCATTTCTTCATTATCCGCCGATCAGCCTGACCGAGACCTGCCGCGAGATTTATGACACGATCGTCGGCGAGGAGATCAAGACCTGCTATTACGGACACCTCCACGGCAATTCGGTCAACTGGGCGTTCAGGGGAGAAAGCGACGGAGTGAAATTCGACCTCATCTCCGCCGACTACCTGAGATTTTGCCCGAAGCTGATAAGGAAGTTTTGATTTGTATCAGGGGGATATTTATGAGAAAAGTTGTTTCAATTTTATGTGTTATTATTCTGTTATTTTCAGGGTGCAGTAAAAAGTATTATGATAATAATTCCGACAACAATGAGAATGAAAATTTCACTTCGCAAAAGGAAGTCAGCGAAGAAAAGAAAGCCGTTGCAGTAAGACATCATCATATTTCAAGAATACTTAACGGTTATTCATATTGGTATACAAATACAAATGCCGAAAAGATATTAAATATCATTAACCAAAGAGACCGGGAAGCCCTTAAAAATTTGATTTCCAAATCTTCTCAGGCGGAAAGCGATGTCGAAAAGCAGATGGATATTCTGTTTGAGTATATTGACGGAGATTTTATTGATTATGAAGAAGGCTTGCCCGGCGAAGATAATTATATATCTTACGGTGAATATCTCCGGCAATCCTTTAGCGTGAATGTATTGGCTAAGACAAATACATCGGAGTACAATGTTGATATAAAATTTGTTCTGAAAGATTATGAGAATGGGGACAATATAGGCGTCGAATATATTGTTGTAACCAAGAAAGAGGTTATGGATTATTATCTTGAAAACTATGATTCACAGAGTCAACCAAGGGCTCCCGATGAAGGCGGCATATGGTGTAAGGATATAAATGGTGTCATAAGGTGAAAAGATAGATGTTAGATTATAGACATTAGACTTTAGACGAGAAAACTTTTAAATCTGATGAAGCTCCGCCGTTAGGCGGTGATGAGGTGGAGCAAGTCTGATGACATTATATTACTACTTGGTTTTCAGCTTTTTACACCTCATCCGCCTCGTTCCTCGGCACCTTCCCCTCAAGGGGAAGGCAGAAGTTAGATGTTATACCATAGATGTAAAACCTTATACAAAACCATACAAGTCGGTTGAATGTAAAGCTGAGAGCCTTTACATTCAACCTTTTTTGACATTTCTTTTCAAACGTAAAAGAAAACTGCGAAAAATATTTTCGGAAATAATAAAAAATTTTCAAAAAGGTATGGAAAAAGCGAAAAACATCTGCTATAATACAAAAGTTAATAGGTATTTGTGGAAGTATGTACGGCTCCGGAATACCACACAGGAGGAAGTTTTTAATGTTAAAATCAGCTAACAAGACAGAAACGAACATCTACACTCTTGAAGTCACCGTAAGCGGCGAGGACTTCAACAAGGCTATTCTCAAGGCTTATAACAAGCAGAAGAATAAGATCCAGCTTCCCGGCTTCCGTAAGGGTAAGGCTCCGCTTAAAATGATTGAAAAGTTCTACGGCGAGGGCGTGTTCTATGAGGATGCGCTTGATATCGTATATCCCGATGTTGTCAGCGACGCCATTAAAGAGGCAGGCATTGAGCCTGTTGCCGCTCCCCATGATCTTGATGTAACCAAGATCGGCAAGGACGGCGTTGAGATGACAATGAAAGTCACCGTTAAGCCTGAAATCACGATCGAGAACTATAAGGGTATCGAGGCTGACAAGGGCGACGCTTCCGTTGTTGCGGACGACGTTAAGAAAGAGCTTGCTTCTATGCAGGAGAGAAATGCCCGCGTCGTTACCGTTGACGACAGAAAGGCTAAGAAGAATGACATTGCCGTTATCGACTTTGAGGGCTTCGTTGACGGAGTTGCTTTTGACGGCGGCAAGGGCGAGAACTATGAGCTTACACTCGGCTCAGGTCAGTTTATCCCCGGTTTTGAGGATCAGATCATCGGCCACAATACAGGCGATGAGTTTGATGTAAACGTCACATTCCCGACCGAGTACACTCCCGAGCTTGCAGGTAAGGAAGCAGTATTCAAGGTTGTTCTTCACGAAATCAAGATGAAGGAGCTCCCGGCTCTTGACGATGACTTTGCAAAGGATGTTGACGACGAGGTCGAGACTCTTGCCGAACTCAAGAAGAAGATCAAGGCGGAGCTTTCCGACAAGAAGAAAGAGGACGTTGAGAGAGACTTCGAGAGCGCAGTTCTTGAGAAGGTTGTTGAGCTTGTTGAGGGTGAGATCCCCGAGGTTATGTACGACAACAAGCTTGAGGACGATGTTAAGGACTACGAGAACAGACTTGCACAGCAGGGCATTCCGCTTGACACATATCTTCAGTACATGGGTATGGACAGAGACAAGTTTAAGGCGAGCATGAGGGACAACGCCGTTAAGCAGGTCAAGCTCCAGCTTGCTGTTGAGAAGATTGCCGAGCTTGAGAAGATTGAGGCATCCGACGAGGAAGCCGAGGCTAAGCTCAAGGAAATGGCAGACGCATATCAGCTTGATGTTGAGCAGGTCAAAAAGTGGGTTAATATTGAGGATGTTAAGAAGGACGTCGTCGGCAAGAAGACGGTTGACTTCCTTGTTGCCAACGCTAAGGCTATCGTAGCAGAAAAGCCGAAGAAGACAACAAAGAAGGCTGCCAAGAAGGACGAAGAAAAGCCGGCAGACGCTGAATAATTTTGCTTTCAAATGATTATAATTTATGCGGATGGATGGCTCTTTGCCATTCATTTGCACTATTATGACACTTGAGAAAAACCACGAAACAACTCGAACGGAGGAATAAATATGGCACTTGTACCTTATGTTATCGAACAGACAAACAGGGGCGAACGCTCATACGATATTTTTTCACGCCTCCTCAGCGACAGAATTATCGTTCTGTCCGATGAGGTGAATGACGCAACGGCAAGCCTTGTCGTCGCTCAGCTTCTTTTCCTTGAGGGACAGGATCCCGACAAGGATATCAGCCTTTATATCAACAGCCCCGGCGGATCGGTCAGCGCAGGCTTTGCGATTTATGACACGATGCAGTACATCAAATGCGATGTTTCAACGATCTGCATGGGTATGGCGGCTTCGATGGGAGCTTTCCTGCTTTCATCGGGCGCAAAGGGCAAGAGAATTGCCCTGCCGAACAGCACAATTATGATCCATCAGCCGCTCGGCGGCGCACAGGGACAGGCAACCGAGATCAAGATCGTTGCCGACCATATACTTAAAACAAGGGAAAAGCTCAACAAGATCCTTGCGGAGAACACCGGCAAGTCGGTAGAGCAGATCGCACTCGATACCGAGCGTGACAACTACCTTTCGGCTCAGGAGGCCATGGAATACGGTCTTGTTGACAAGGTGCTTTACAAAAGATAAATCAGGGGTGTAACGATGCCAAGAGATGATGAAAGACGTGAAAAAAGCGTTCGCTGTTCCTTTTGCGGCAAGACCGACGGACAGGTTGAGAAGATAATCGCCGGTCCGGGAGTTTATATCTGCAACGAGTGTATTGACCTTTGCAGTGCCATTATGGCAGAGGAACAGGCGGCCGCAGGCAGAGCCAGAAAAAAACAGGCTAAGGACTTCAAATTACCGACTCCCATGGAGATCAAGAAAGGTCTCGATGAGTATGTTATCGGTCAGGACGAAGCCAAGGTCACTCTCAGCGTCGCTGTTTACAATCATTATAAACGAGTTTTCAAGCAGGACGAATCCGATGTTGAGATCCAGAAGAGCAATATTCTGCTCCTCGGTCCGACAGGTGTAGGAAAAACCATGCTTGCACAGACGCTTGCCAAGATAATCGACGTTCCGTTTGCGATTGCGGACGCAACAACGCTCACCGAGGCAGGATATGTCGGCGAGGATGTCGAGAATATTCTCCTCAGACTTATTCAGGCTGCCGATTTCGATATCGAAAAGGCGGAGCGAGGAATAATCTATGTTGACGAGATCGACAAGATCGCAAGAAAATCCGAAAATCCGTCAATTACCCGTGACGTCAGCGGCGAGGGTGTACAGCAGGCGCTTCTGAAAATCGTCGAGGGCACGGTCGCAAACGTACCTCCGCAGGGCGGCAGAAAGCACCCTCAGCAGGAGTGCATACAGGTCAACACCTCGAATATTCTTTTCATTTGCGGCGGTGCTTTTGACGGCATTGAAAAGATCGTGGAGAAAAGGATCGGCGGTTCGGCTCTCGGATTTGAAGCGGAGATCAAGGATAAGGACGCTTTCACAGTTGAAAACGCAATGTCAAAGGTCGTTCAGCAGGACATCACAAAGTTCGGACTCATTCCGGAGCTTGTCGGACGTCTGCCTGTTATCGCAACTCTCAGGGAGCTTGATGAGGACGCTCTTGTAAGTATCCTCACCGAGCCGAAAAACGCCATCGTCAAGCAGTACAGATCCCTGCTTTCAATGGACGGAGTCGAGCTTGACTTCACTCCCGAAGCTCTGAAAGCGATAGCGAAGAAAACGCTTGAGAAAAAGACGGGCGCAAGAGGTCTGCGTTCCATTATGGAAAACCTGCTTATGCCGATTATGTACGCCGTGCCGAGCGACAAGTCCATTGTCAGCGTACAGGTGACGGAGGACTGCGTTGAAAACAGTGCGCCTCCTTTGGTTGAACACAAAAAACGAGCAAAGCTCGACGCATAAACAATAATTAAATTGCAAGGCTTGTATTGGATTTTATACAGATACAGGCCTTGATTTTTTTGTTCAGAACAAATCAGAAAGGGCGAGTTTATTTTGTTCTTCGCTTATTGCGGCAGTCCCGATTTCTTTAAATTTTTTATACAGGATTTCGAAAAACCGAAAAAATCCAGAAAAAATTAAATAAAAAACGCAGATAAACGCCTGATTTTGGCAGAAACGGGAATAAAAAGTTGAAAAAAATCTCTCAATAATGTTTACATCTCAAAAATAACGTGGTATTATTATGGGTGGTAAATTAGATTGCTATTAACTTTACAAGGAGGAACAAAGAATGGCAAGAAAAAAGTTAACCATGGATGGTAACACCGCCGCCGCTCACGTATCATATGCGTTTACGGAAGTTGCGGGTATCTATCCTATCACTCCGTCAAGCCCCATGGCAGACTACGTTGACCAGTGGTCGGCTCAGGGTCGTAAGAACATTTTCGGCACAACAGTTAAGGTTGCAGAAATGCAGTCCGAGGCAGGTGCATCAGGTACCGTTCACGGCTCTCTTGCAGCAGGCGCTCTGACAACGACCTATACGGCTTCTCAGGGACTTCTCCTCATGATCCCCAATATGTACAAGATCGCCGGTGAGCTTCTTCCCTGCGTATTCCATGTATCAGCCCGTTGCGTAGCTTCTCATGCTCTCAACATCTTCGGTGATCATTCAGACGTTTATGCCTGCCGTCAGACAGGTTTCGCAATGCTTGCTGAAACAAATCCGCAGGAAGTTATGGATCTCGGTGCAGTTGCTCACCTTGCAGCTATCGAGGGCAGAGTTCCTTTCATCAACTTCTTCGACGGCTTCCGTACCTCTCATGAGATTCAGAAGATCGAAGTCTGGGATTATGACGATCTCAAGGAAATGTGCGATATGGATGCAGTTGCCGCTTTCAGAGAGAGAGCGCTCAACCCCGAGCATCCCGTAATGCGCGGTTCTCACGAGAACGACGATATCTTCTTCCAGCATCGTGAGGCCTGCAACAAGTACTATGACGCAGCTCCGGCTATCGTTGAGAAGTACATGGACAAGGTCAACGCTAAGCTTGGCACAAACTATCAGCTCTTCAACTACTACGGTGCAGAGGACGCAGAGAACGTTATCGTTGCTATGGGTTCAATCTGCGACGTTGCAGAGGAAGTTATCGACTACCTCACCGCTAAGGGCGAGAAGGTAGGTCTTATCAAGGTTCGTCTTTACAGACCTTTCTCAGTTGAGAAGTTCGTTGAGGCTATTCCCGCAACCTGCAAGAAGCTTGCTGTTCTTGACAGAACAAAGGAGCCCGGTTCAATCGGTGAGCCTCTCTTCCTCGACGTTGTTGCCGCTCTTAACGCAGCAGGCAAGGACGGTATCAAGGTTATCGGCGGCCGTTACGGTCTCGGTTCCAAGGATACACCGCCGTCAAGCGTATTCGCTGTTTATGACGAGCTCAAGAAGGACGCTCCCAAGGCTCACTTCACAATCGGTATCACAGACGATGTAACTTATCTTTCACTCGAAGAGAAGCCGTCTCCGAACACAGCGGCCGAGAGCACGATCGAGTGCAAGTTCTGGGGACTCGGCGGCGACGGCACAGTCGGCGCAAACAAGGACTCCATCAAGATCATCGGTGACCACACAGACAAGTATGCTCAGGCATATTTCCAGTATGACTCAAAGAAGACCGGCGGTATCACTATCTCCCATCTTCGTTTCGGTGACGAGCCGATCAAGAGCCCCTATTATGTAAACAAGGCTGACTTTGTTGCCTGCCACAACCCGTCATACATCGAAAAAGGCTACAAGATGGTCAACGATGTTAAGCCGGGCGGAGTTTTCCTCATCAACTGCCAGTGGGATGCCGCTGAGCTTGCTGAGAAGATGAACGCTGAGACAAAGCGCTACATCGCAAAGAACAACGTTCAGCTTTACACGGTTAACGCTATTGACATTGCCGCAGAGATCGGTCTCGGCAAGCGTACAAATACAGTTCTTCAGTCCGCTTTCTTTGCTCTTGCAAAGGTTCTTCCTGTTGACGAGGCTATCGGCTACATGAAGGAAAAGGCTCAGAAGTTCATGAAGAAGGGTAAAGAAATCGTTGAGATGAACGAAAAGGCTATTGACGCAGGTGCAACGGCATTCGTTAAGATCGACGTTCCGGCTGACTGGGCAGACGCTGTTGACGCTGAGGTCGAGGTTAAGACCGAGGGTCCGGCAAAGCTTGTTGAGCAGGTTGAGAGCATCATGAAGCCCGTAGGTCATATGGACGGTTATGAGCTTACAGTCGGCAACTTTGAAAATCATGTTGACGGTACGTTCGAGCAGGGCGCATCGGCATATGAGAAGCGCGGCGTTGCTGTTATGGTTCCCGAGTGGAACGCAGAGACCTGCGCAAAGTGTAACAAGTGCGCATATGTTTGTCCTCACGCTACTATCAGACCTTTCGCCCTCAATGACGAGGAGAAGGCAGCAGCTCCGGCAGTTACAAAGTTTGCTCCGAAGCCGATCGTAAAGACAAACTACACATATACTCTTGCAGTATCACCGATGGATTGTATGGGTTGCGGCGTCTGCGTAGGCGTTTGCCCGACAAATTCACTCAAGATGGTATCCCGTGAGAGCCAGGATGAGCAGCAGGCGGCATTCGATTACTGTGTTGCCAATGTTGACGAGAAGAAGGATCTCACAGCTAAGATCAACGTTATCTCCAGCCAGTACAAGAAGCCTCTCCTTGAGTTCTCAGGCTCCTGCGCAGGCTGTGCAGAAACATCATACGCTCGTCTTATCACTCAGCTCTTCGGCGACAGAATGTATATCTCCAACGCAACAGGCTGTTCTTCAATCTGGGGCGGCCCCGCAGGCACATCACCGTACACCACCGACAAGAACGGCAAGGGACCGGCTTGGGCAAACTCCCTCTTTGAGGATAACGCAGAGCACGGTTACGGTATGTATCTCGGTCAGCAGGCAATCAGAAGCAACCTCATTGAAAAGGTTGAGGCTCTTGCAGCTAAGGACGGCGTAAAGGCAGAGGTTAAGGCTGCTGCAGACGCTTACCTTGCAACAGTTAATGACGGCGCAAAGAACGGCGAAGCAACAGAAGCTCTTGTTGCAGAGCTTGAGAAGTGCGGCTGTGACGCAGCTAAGGAGATCCTTGCTCAGAAGGATTACCTTTCCAAGAAGTCCGTATGGATCTTCGGCGGCGACGGCTGGGCATACGATATCGGCTTCGGCGGACTCGATCACGTTCTTGCTTCGGGCGAGGATGTAAACGTTATGGTATTCGATACCGAGGTTTATTCAAATACAGGCGGACAGGCTTCCAAGGCTTCTCAGATCGGTCAGGTTGCACAGTTCGCAGCGGCAGGTAAGGCAATCGCTAAGAAGAGCCTTGCTGAGATCGCAATGTCCTACGGCTACATCTATGTTGCACAGATCGCTATGGGCGCAGATCAGAACCAGACTCTCAAGGCTCTCCAGGAAGCTGAGGCTTATCCGGGACCGTCACTTGTTATCGGTTACGCTCCCTGCGAGATGCACAGCATCAAGGGCGGTATGGTTAACTGCCAGGCAGAGATGAAGAGAGCTGTTGAGTGCGGCTACTGGAATATGTTCCGCTACAACCCGGCACTCAAGGCAGAGGGCAAGAACCCGTTCACAGTTGACTCCAAGGTTCCCGCAACAGAGGGCTACCGTGCATTCCTTATGAATGAGGCTCGTTACTCAGCTCTTACACGTTCGTTCCCGGAGAGAGCAGAAAAGCTCTTCGAGAAGGCAGAGGACGGCGCAAAGGATCGTTATGCTCACCTCCAGAAGCTTGTTAAGCTCTACGGTGCAGAGGAATAATTTCCTGATAAAAAACCGGAATATATAATAATGGGATTGTCGCACTAAGCGAAGAACAAAAGAAACAAAAACAAAACCAAAACCAAAAGGCTTGTATTGGAATTTTCATACCGATACAAGCCTTAATATTTCTCATTTAGAATAAATCGTGTCTTTTAATGTTTCTTTTTAGCCGTTTTTTCCGATTTGACGTATACACATACGCCTGGCATCGGAAGAAAACGGCTTCTTCATCTT
>JAXJRE010000206.1:0-6427 GCA_036310785.1 Acutalibacteraceae bacterium | reverse complement strand
TCAAACTGTTCAATGAGATTTTTAAGCGGGATTACGTCTCGTGCCATCAGAACAGCCCCGGAATTGAAAGTCCGCCCTTAGCCTTTTCCATACCCTGATCCATTGCGTCGTTTGCTTTTTTGATGCTTTCGTTGAGTGCGGAGATGAGAAGATCCTCAAGCATCTCGATATCCTCGGGATCGACAACATCGGGCTGCATTTTTATTGAGAGAACCTCGTGAGATCCGTTGACGGTTACTTCAACTGCTCCGCCGCCGACGGATGATGTAAATTCGGTTGCCTCGATCTCCTCCTGGATTCTTGTCATATCCTCCTGCATCTGCTGGATCTTTTTCATCATATTGCCCTGATTCTGGGCGCCGGGAATTCTTGCTTTCATTGTAATTATCCTTTCAATTTAAAGTGTTTTGTCCGTCATTTTTCTGAATAGCTTATAAAGCGGAGGTATCAGATAAAAAACGGGAATTGTTAATTTATTTTTCATTGAAATGTTTTTACATTTCATAAAAGACATAATATATTTTCTGAAATATTTTTTCAAAGGCTTTTTAAAATTTTTTTCATTTGGCGAATCTTTAAGATTAAAACGGTAAGAAAGTAAAAATTTCATTCCGCGTTCAAGATAAAAAGAAGAAAGAACTTCATTTTTTCTATTTAAAAGATCGTATGAAATAAATCTTGTTTCCAAAAGATCAAACCATTTTTCGTGCCAAAGCTCGGTGAAGCTTACACTTTCGATATTTACATAATAAGTATAAAGCTCTGAATTGACAAAAACGGAATTGTTGCTTTTTGAATAAAGCTCTGAATTAAAAACCGTGTCCTCACCGATTTTAAATTTTTTAAATCTTGTTTTGTTAAGAAATTTTTTTGAAATAAGCTTTGTACAAGCCGAAGAAAAAATAAGCTCGTTATTTAAAGTAAAGTCTGAATCGGTAAAGCTGATAAAATTTTCAGGTGAAAAATTTTCTACCTTATATTCAAAAGTTTTTTCTTTAATTTCGCTCGTTTTTCCGTAGCGGCAAACCGAAAAATCGCAGTTGTTTTCAGTCAAGGCTCTGTAAAGAAATTCGTACATCTGCGGCTGAATAAAATCGTCTGAGTCGACAAAGCCGATATACTCGCCTTTTGAATTATCAATTCCGTAATTCCTTGCGGAAGAAACCCCTTTTCCGGGATTTTTCAGCGGAATAATTCTGCCGTCCTTTTCGGAATATTTTTTTATTATATCAAAAGTTTTGTCCGTACTTCCGTCGTCAACGCAGAGCACCTCAAAATCCGTAAAAGTCTGATTTAAAACGGAATCAAGACAGCGTGAAATATTTTTTTCTTCGTTGTAGGAAGGAATAATGATACTGATTTTCGGCGGCATTATAATCACCCGTTGATTTTATTTATAAGGTCTGCCAGCGGATCATTCTTTTTATTTTCATTTTCCCCCGATTTATAAATTCCGAGCCTGTATTTTCTGCCCGTCACGTCAAAGATTGCCTTGCGGATAGCGATTGAATGGTTATTCTGACGGATGAACTGAGAAAATACGGGATTGTCGCATTTGATGAGTATAAAATCTCCTCTGACATAGGCGGAGGAAGTGCCTAAAATACCTGTCAGCGGCTTGTCGGAAACGTCAAGAAGCGAAAGCACCTCGCCCCATTGATTGAAAAGAGTGTCCTCATCGTTATTATTATCGCTTTGAGAGGGAGCGGGATTTTCTGCCTTTTCTTCGGAAACGGTCGGTGAAACGGTTTCTTTTTCGGGAGAAGGTTTTTCTTCTTGAGTGGGACGGGATTCCGACGTTGAAACAGGAACGGTTTTACCTGACTGAATAATCTTTTCAAGATTTTCAATTCTGCTCATAAGCGCAGTATTGTCACCCGAAATTCCGGGAATGGTCATTTTAACGGCGGTAAGCTCCATTTCCGTGCGCTTGCTTGAACTGTTTTTGAGGATTGCCGAAGCTTCCTCAAGAGCGGAAATACAGTTGAGAATTTTATAAAGATTTGTTTCGTCGGCCTGCTTTTTGTAAAGCTCAAGGTCGTGATCCGTGCAGACGATCAGCTTCTGCGGATCCTTTACCGTCTTGATCAGCATCAGATTTCTGTAATGATTGATAAGCTCAAAGCAGAGTCTTTCCATATCGCAGGATTCACGGTGAAGCCTGTCGATAAGTGAAAGCACCTCGGACGGATTGTTTGCATTTATATTTTTGACAATTTCAAAAAGATGCTCTTTTCCTGCAAGTCCTGCCGCATTTCCGACCGTTTCGGCGGTAACGTGTTCATTTATTCCGGTGCATCGGTCGAGGATTGAAAGAGCGTCACGCATCGCACCGTCGGCAATTCTCGCAATGAGCAGAGCTGCGTCATCATCAAGCTTGATTTTCTCCTCATCGGCAACATATTTCAGTCTTGAGCTGATGTTTTCGGGAGTGATCCTGTGAAAATCAAAACGCTGACATCTTGAAAGAATTGTAGCAGGGAGCTTGTGTACCTCCGTCGTTGCAAGTACGAATTTGACGTGCTCCGGAGGCTCTTCAAGAGTTTTTAAAAGAGCATTGAAAGCTCCGATTGAGAGCATATGAACCTCGTCGATAATATACACCCTATATTTTGTGTGGACGGGAGTATAGTTAGCCTCGTCACGCAGATCACGGATATTATCAACACCGTTGTTGCTGGCGGCGTCGATCTCGATAACGTCAAGTATCGAGCCGTCGTCAATGCCCTTGCAAACAGAACATTCGTTGCAGGGATTGCCGTTGTGAGTATGAGGACAGTTGACCGCCTTGGCAAAAATCTTGGCGCAGGTTGTCTTACCCGTTCCTCTTGAGCCTGTGAAAAGGTAGGCATGGGAAACCTTGCCTGACTCGATCTCGTGAGCGAGGGTAGAGGTAATATGCTCCTGACCTACAACATCGTCAAAGGTCTGAGGTCTCCACTTTCGGTAAAGCACTCTGTACACGGCATATCCCTCCTTAAAATAAAAAAGCATTACCTCAGTCACATGGTGTGCAGGCCGTACTGTGTCGCACGGTGTTAACCGCTTAATGCTGCTCGGTTCCCCGCCTGACATGGTTCGCGGCACCCCGTCGCACAGGACCAACACACCACATGACTGAAATAATGCTTCAGATATAATCTCCTGCAATATCTTAATTATTATAATATATTTCTGTTATTTTAGCAAGAGATTTTATAAAAAATTATTGAATTTCCTCTGACTTTTTCTTTTTGACAACGAATTTTTTTACCAGCAAAACCGCTGTCACAACAGGTATTGCGCAAATTGCCGCCAAAACGATGTATTTCATCGGAATCAGCTCGTAAATTCCTTCGCCGAGAACTGTGAAAGCTATAACCCTCGGCGCAATTCCGAGCACGGAAAAAATCAGATAAGGAAAGAATTTAAAATCAAAAGCTCCCATAAAAAGCGATGAAAAATCTATCGGAAAAGCCGGAATAAATCTCATCAGAAATATAGCGGCGCTGCGGTTTTTGTCAAGCATCGTGAAAAATTTATCTCCCGCTTTTGTGTTGCGGATTTTCTTTTCAACAGCGTCCTTGCCGAGAAATTTTCCGAGGAAGTATGTCACGGTAACTTCAAGGGCGATACCGAGCAGATTTACAATCACCGCACGCTTCGGATCGAAAGCCATACCGACAGAAATGTAAATAAGCGAGGCAGGAACGACCATCATAACTGCCTTGACCGCATAAACTCCGAGAATTATAAGCTCGGCAATGAAAATTGAAGAAGCCCCTGCAATAAGAGTACGGATATCAAGATTTGAAAGAAAATCGTAATTGAATATCGCCGTGACAAATATTGCGGCGGCAACGGCGATTTTTGCGATGTTTTTTACGGTTTCTTTTTTCATACCTGTCTCCGATCGTTTATTTGTTATTTATTATACCACAAAAAAGTAAAAAATAAAGTGAAAGCCGAAAAATGACTGAACATTTCGGCTTTCACAAATTATTTGTTTAGCACATTTTTTCCTTGATTTTGGAAAGTCTTTCAAGAGCCTCGTTGAGAGTATCGTCCTTCTTTGCAAAATGAACACGGACAATGTTGTTAATTCCCGTCTCGTTAAAGAACGATGTTCCGGGAACACAGGCAACGCCAACCTTGTGAGCCATTTCAAGACAGAAATCAACGTCGGTCTGACCTGGCTTCAGGAACGGTGCAATGTCGGCAAGGACAAAGTATGCGCCCTGCGGATCGGTGTAAGGAATACCGATGCGGTCAAGTCCCTCTGTAAAGAGCTTTTTCATATGGGCATAGTGTGCGCCGAACTCCTCATAGTAGCTGTCGGGCATATTGAGACCGACGCAGGCAGCCTCCATAAGCGGAGAAGCCGCACCGACTGCGTTGAAGTCGTGGTACTGCTTAATTCTGTCCATAAGGTGCTTGGGAGCGATTGCATAACCCAGACGCCAGCCTGTGATCGAATAGGTCTTTGAAAGTGAGGAACAGCTAACCGTTCTCTCCCACATTCCGTCAAGGCTGTTCATATAGATATGCTTGTGTCCCTCATAGATGATGTGCTCGTAGACCTCGTCCATAATGGCGTAAACGTCATACTTGATACAGAGGTCGGCGATCGTTCTCAGCTCGTCATAGGTGAATACCTTGCCGCTCGGATTTGAGGGGTTACAGATGAGGATAGCCTTTGCGCCCTTTTTAAATTCGGCTTCGATAATATCGGGATCGAAGTTGAACTCAGGGGGAACGAGGGGAATGAAAACAGGCTCACAGTCAGCCATAATTGCCTGAGCTCTGTAATTTTCAAAGTAGGGTGAGAACATAACTATTCTGTCGCCCGGATTTGTGAGGGCGAAGATAGTGTCCACCATAGCCTCGGTTGAGCCGATCGTAACAACCATATCGGTGTTCGGGTCAAGCTCACGTCCCATGAAACGGCCGCATTTTTTTGCGAGAGCCTCACGGAAGTTCGGTGCACCCATTGTGATGGGATACTGGTGAGGGCCCAGGGGTGCGATCTCGGCAAGACGGTCTGTGATCGCCTTGGGAGGATCAAAATCGGGGAAGCCCTGAGCGAGGTTGATTGCACCGCATTCAAGCGAAACACGAGTCATCTTTCTGATGACCGAGTCGGTGAAGAGTGCATTTTTTCTGCTTAATTCCTGCATAGTTGTATATTCCTTTCTTAACAAACCGACCGAAAGGAAAGTCGATTTATTTTATTAACTTATTTGATTCCGAGGTCGCTTTTGTCGGCAACGGTGACGAAATATTTTTTAAGCACTGAGGTGAAAGCGTCAACATCCTTTACCTTGAAAATCATATATGCAAGACCGTCCTTCTGTCCGAAAACGGAATACATATATTCAATGTCGATTTCTTCCTTTGAAATGATGTTCAGAAGCTCGTTAAGTCCGCCTGCCTTGTTCGGAACAGCCGCCGCTGCAACGGGAGTTTCGGTAACGATTAAGCCGTTGTCACGCAGAAGCTTAGCCGCCTTGTCGCTGTCGTCGGAAATAATTCTGAGAATACCGTAGTCTGCGGTCTCTGCAATGTTGAGAGCCTTGAGGTCAATATTGTTTTCGGAAAGGATTTTTGTAATCTCCGAAAGCTGACCTGCTCTGTTTTCCAGGAAAATCGAAATCTGAGTGATTGACATAGCTCTGCCTCCTTTAAATCTTTCGTTTATCAATAACACGGACTGCCTTGCCCTCGCTTCGTGTGATCGACTTGGGAGCAACAAGGCGAACCTTTGTATAAATACCGAGCATTGCCTTGAGAGCGGCAACGAGGGATTTTTCCATCTCGGTGATCTTGCCGAGGTTATCCGAGAAGTTGTCCTGAGTCATCTCGACCATAACCTCAAGCGTATCGCTGTTGTTTACACGGTCAACGATGATCTGATAGTTTGCCTGATAGCCCTGTTCAATCAGAACGGTTTCGATCTGTGACGGGAATACGTTGACGCCCTTGACGATGAGCATATCGTCGCTTCTGCCCATCGGCTTGCTCATCTTGACCAATGTACGGCCGCAGGAGCATTTCTTCCTTGAAAGCACGCAGATGTCACGGGTTCTGTATCTGAGAAGCGGAAAAGCCTCTTTTGTGATCGAGGTGAAAACAAGCTCGCCCTGAGTTCCGTCGGGAAGAACCTCTCCCGTTTCGGGATCAATGATCTCGGCAATGAAGTGATCCTCGTTGATGTGCATACCTGTCTGCTCGGAACATTCAAATGAAACGCCCGGGCCGCTCGTCTCGGTCAGACCGTAGATATCGTATGCCTTGATTCCGAGCTGATTCTGAATTTCCTGACGCATATTTTCGCTCCAAGCCTCTGCGCCGAAGATGCCTGCCTTGAGCTTGATTTTGTCCCTGAGTCCTCGCTCGTGGATGCTCTCCGCAAGGTAAGCCGCATATGACGGTGTGCAGCAGATAATTG
>JAXJRE010000205.1:0-8369 GCA_036310785.1 Acutalibacteraceae bacterium | reverse complement strand
GCCGTTCTCCTTGGTGTAGGAATTCCAGCGTTCCCATATTGTTGTAGCTCCCTGATCGACGCTGTAAAGCCATGACGGCTTTTTTCTCTGCATCAGGAGCGTGTAAGCCATATTATCCTTGCCAAACTTGGAAAGCGTGGGGCAGAGCTTACATGTGCCGACAAATCCGCTTGAAAGTCTGTTGTCATTCGCCTTGATCTGCTCGACAAGCTCGTCGGCAAGCTCCCTTGCGTAGCTCTCATCAACGAGGTCAAAGGCCATGGCGATAATCTTATCCGTCTGAGTCTGACCGATGAGCTTTCCGTTCTGCATAAAGTTCTCAACAAAGTAAGCGTGAGCCTGCTTTCTGAGATCCCTGTAATAATCTGCCCTGTCGCTCTTTCCGATAATCTCGCTCATCTTTATCATAAGGTCAAGATCATAAATCAAGTATGCGGAAGAAATGTACTCATTCTTGCAGTAATCATATGCAAGCCAGTCGCCGTAACGTGGGATCGGTCCGGACATACCGAAGTTCTTTATGAGCTGAGCGATGTATTTCTCCATCGAAGCATAGTGATCCTCGATAATTTTCACATCGTTATACATCATATATATGTTATACGGCACGATGATGCCTGCGTCCGACCATGCCGCCGCATTCTCGCTGCTGCAGCAAGCCGATCTCGGAATAACATCGGGATATGCTCCTTCGTCGCTCTGCGAATCACGTGCGTCCTGCATCCACTTGTGGAAGAAGCCGTCAACATCGGCATTGTAGGCGGCGGTGATGCTGAATGCCTGTGCGTCGCCTGTCCAGCCGTAGCGTTCGTCACGCTGAGGACAGTCGGTAGGAACGCTGAGGTAGTTGCTTCTCTGTCCCCAGAGGGTGTTTGAAATGAGCTTGTTTATGAGCTTATCCGAGGTCTCGATGCTTCCGATCTCCTCGGTTGCCGAGCCTACAACCTCTGAAACAAAGTCAAGAATTTCAATCTCCTTTTCGGCTGTGATCTGAACATATCTGTAACCGAAGAAGGTAAACCTCGGTCTGTATGTTTCCGCCTTGTCACTGCCGATTATGTAAACCTCCTTGCCCAGCGCAGAACGGAGATTTACCGTGTAAAGCGAGCCTTTTGCACCGTCGTTTCCTCTTTCAATCTCTCCGCTGTCATTGAGGAACTCGCCGTAATGGACGCTGACAAGCGTTCCCTTTTCGCCCTTGAGGGTGAATTTTGCCCAGCCAACCATTTCCTGACCGAGGTCAATGATTGCGGTCTGTCCCTTCTTGAGGGTGAACGGAAATTTTTCAGGCTCGGCGCAAACGTTGATCTCGCCGTAGTTTGAGCCGTTGTATTTAACGCCGTCATAGACGGTGATTGTTTTTTCTCTGAGGGAAAGCTCGTCACGCACCTGAACGGTAGGTCCGACAAATTCCGTGATCTCGCCGTCAAAATAGTCGCTGAGCTTTGCGTTCTTCCAGTCGTCAAGTCCATATCCGACCGTTGACATCTGCTCATAGCTGTCATAGCTTGCGTCGCAGTATTCGCCGTCCCATATGTCAGCCGTGCGTATCTGACCGCCGACCTTTGCGTTCCAACTGTCATCGGTTATAAGGACGGAGTTACCGTTGTGAATAACATTGCAAAGAAATGCCGGCGGATTTGCTCCGTAATATTCATTGACGATCCTGCCCGAATACCAGCCGCCTGCAAGCACGGCAAGAATCCTGTTCTTACCCTCGGTGACATATTCGGTAACGTCATAGGTATAATAAAGCACACGCTTGTTATAATTCGTCCAGCCCGGCTTCAGCTCGTCATTGCCGACACGCTTACCGTTGATGTAAATATCCACCACGCCGAGAGCGGTGAAAACAAGCTCGGTCTTACCGCTTCCGCATACCTCAAAATCGCTGACAAACATCGGCAGGCCGTTGTTGTCCGTCAGTTCAAGGTGCTGATAAAGGCGGGCTCTCCTTGCTCCCCATGGCTTTGCATACGGATCGAAATGCGGTTTAAAATCCGTATAAATGAATTTTGCATTATTCCAGATTTTTTCCATAGTCATACTCCTTTTAAAAAAAGGACAGGAAATAAAGCCTCTTTCGTTATGCTTTATTTACCTGTCCCTGATTTCATTATTTAAAATTTATTTGTTGAGGAAATACCAGATGATATCAACAATCTTAAAAACTTCGAGAACCTTTGCAAGAAGCTTTACAACGGTGTCGCAGATAAGGCTTGCAGGCTTGCCCAAATCAACCGAGCAGGTCTTTTCGGCAGTCGGTGCGCCCTCATACTCAAGTGTGAACGGCTGAGTGTAGATAACTCCGCCCTCACCGACGATCTCAGCTCTTACATATGAGCCGATCTGATCCGAATAATCGTCAAGGTCAATCGTGTTGCCCGTAGCGATGATGTTACCGTCTGCAATCCAATGAACCATGTATGCGTCCTTGGTGCTGATTGTGATTGTGTCCTCCGTATCATCGACAGAAACGGACTTGACTTTCGGAGCAACGGCTTCCTGATCGAATTTGAAGATAGTGCTCTGCTTGCCGTTGTTCTCCTCTTCAACAATATTCTCATATGCCTGTGCAAACTGTTCTGCAAGCTCAAGACCTACGCCTGCGGCTTTAAGCTCCTCTGCCCAAGCGCCGATTTCAACCTTGCTGCCCATATAGTAGCTTGCGGCAAAAAATGCGCCGTCCTCCATCGCTGTTCTGAGAGCCGTAACACTCTTTTCAGGCATACACATAAGGGTGTAGCCGGAATTGATTATTCCTACGTTATGTGAGTCGGAGGTTGCAATTCCGTATACGTTTCTGCCGGTCGGGACAACCTTCTGAAGCAGGATATCCCAGAGCTTTCTGTCATAACGTGTT
The DNA here is from genome assembly GCA_036310785.1 of Acutalibacteraceae bacterium. Classification (GTDB taxonomy): domain Bacteria; phylum Bacillota; class Clostridia; order Oscillospirales; family Acutalibacteraceae; genus CAG-488. Next base: position 5,506 of record JAXJRE010000205.1, on the reverse strand, counting down.
CTGTTGTCGCCCTTGCTGTTTATGTCGATACCAAGGCATGACTGATACTCTGTAAGAAGGTTTGCAAACTTATTTACAATGTACTTGTATTTAACATTATTCAGATTGTAGGCTTCATCATAGTTTTCGGAATGTCTTGCTCCGCTGTATTCGCCCGGATGATTGATAACCGAAAGTCCGCCGAGCTTGTCAACATTTTTGATCGGTGTTTCATAGTCGCTCGTTCCGCCGACTTTACCGTTGCCGTAGTCAACAAACCATGAGCAAACATGAGCGTTGTTGAACGAGGTCGGGTTCTGCTCGTTGCCGAACGGTACTCTGAGCATTGAATTCAGAGCAATTCCGTTTTCGTCATACTCGGTGTAGCTGTCGCCGTCATATGTATAGTTCTTGCCGTCCGAGGTCTGTCCCTGAGAGGAAAGCACCTCGATAGGAGTTTTGCCCTCCTTGGCGGTCATAGCAACCTTTATAACCTTGCTGACCGAGGAGTCGTCCCAGCCGTAGTCTACCGTTCCGTGGTCGGTAACGGCAAGAATATCGAAGCCGTAATCATAGTGCTTTTCGATAGTTTCCTTCTTAGTCGATGAACCGTCGGATGCAGTTGTGTGGCTGTGAAGATCGGTCTTATACTGCTTGTAGGTGTTCCAGTCAACGTTTGCATAGGTGCTGTTGATCTTATAATCAACGTCACCGCCCTGTGCGAATGCGCCGACAGCCGAACACGTTGTGATAAGTGCGGCAGACATAACGACCGAGATTGCTTTAGTGAATTTGCTGTTCATTTTTTTACCTCCTGAACTTAATTGCTTTTGCTGAAAATATTTTGAAAAACTGCTGTGAGGTCAACGTCTGTGCTCTGTGTTTCACAGTTTTCAGGCGTAAGAGGATCAAGCGTTTTCGTTTCCTGATTGTTTAAAAGGAACTGCGGATATTCCTCCGCGTCGCTTACGGTCGGCTGACTTGCCGACTGAGCAAGCCACCAGGTGAAATGATAATATCCGATAGAATACCATGTGTGCATCATATCCTTGACGAACCAGGTGTATTCCGGATAAATACAGGTTGAAGCGTCGATGACATTGTCGCAGGAAATGTGATTGTGTCCGTCGGCGTTTTTCTGAACGTAACCCTCGCCGAGAGTTTCACCGTAATCGGCGCAGGTTGCGCCGAGAGAAGTCCTCGCCGTGTCGATAAGGAAATCGCTCTGATAGCCGTCATCGGCAAGAACGGGAACGGCCGCTTTTCCGTAATTGGACATTATAGCAAGCTTCATGCCGTCCTCCATAGCTTCGTCCAGTATCTCCTGAGTCGAGTCCATAACTCCGTAGTGGTAGGCGTCAAGCTTCTTGATAAGCTCTGCATTCTCAGTTTCATCGAGCATATAGTCCTTTGCCTGCTCGTAATATTCATTCGGTACAAAAGTCCAGATTCCCGTCAGATTTCCGAAAAGATCTCTCAGGCAGTCCTCATAAAGTACCTCTTTGCCCTCGGTGAACACCCTGTCCACGGCATTGCAGACAGGCGAAAGAATAAAGCCGCAAAGCATATTGAAAAGACAGCGGTAAAATACCGTCATCGTGTCGTTGCCCTCGATGAAGTTTCCGATATAATTCATAACGGACTTTGTTTTTATATTGAGATCGCCCGTGAAGAGTCCGCCGACAAGGTTAATACCGTTAAAGGCAGAGGACTGCATTATAACCGTTTCAACGCTGTCGCTTCCGTAAACCTTGAGGTAGGTCATAACGACTGCGCCGCCCATGCTTTCAGCCTTGACGGCAACCTTGCTGTGACCTGTAACCGCCTTAGTTTCTTCTATGTAGTCATTCAGCTCCGCCGCAATGTCGAAAACATCTTCACGCCAGTCGTAATTGAAGCGGTTGTCATATCCGTAGCCGTGTTCGGCGGTGGGATCAACCCTGAACTTGATGTCAACATTTTCGTTGAGCGGATCGCCGTTATCGTCGCAGGCGGCATCCTTCATCAGCTCGTTCAAAGCCTTGCTCAGCGAAGCGGCAAACGAATCATAGTTTTCTGTAATGCACAGAGAAATGATAGGCACAATGAGCTGTGCAACTGTCCTGACGATCGCCGAGGTCTCAGGCATAAACACATTGTACTGCTCGTCCGTTCCGGGATTGGCGACCAGATCGGTCATAGCGAAGCCGGTAACAAATACAACGGGTGTTGTACCGCAGTGACATTCATCGGTAGCATAGGAAGAAAATGTTGCCGCACTGACAGAAAAAGCCATTATAACCGCAAGTAAAACAGAAATTGTTTTTTTCATACATTCCCTCCGAATAATCGAATACGCAGGAAGCGGAACACATAATCGGTAAACCGATCAGTCCTCTCCTGCCGAAATTACCTTAGTATTATAACATAAATAAATTGCAATATCAATTCTTATTTTATACAAAATGTCATAGATATTTATACGGAGTGATTATAATGACTAACGCAAAAAAGCTGCTGACCAACACCCTGCTGCTGACGGCAACGGCATTTCTTATGAAAACGGTCGATGTCAGCTTTAACGTATATCTTTCCAACAGAATAGGAGCGGACGGCATCGGTCTTTTTCAGCTCATAACTGCGGTTTACGGTATGGCGATCACATTTTCCGTTGCCGGAATACGGCTTGCGGCGATGCGCCTTGTTGCCGACAACATCGCCCTCGGCAAATACAACGACCGCCAGATAATGCGCCGATGTCTTATCTATTCGATAGTCTGCGGTACGGTAATCGCCGTTATTCTTTCGGGCTTTGCGGATTTGATCGGCTCAAAATGGATCGGAGATATCAGAAGCGTACCGTCGTTAAAGGTTCTGAGTCTCAGCCTGCCCTTTGTTTCAATGTCGGCGGCACTCAACGGCTACTTCACCTCGGTTAAAAAAATCGTCCGATACACGGCGGTTCAGCTAGCCGAGCAGATTTTCAAGATCAGCGTCACGGTCTTTGCCCTGAAAAACGCACTCTCACGGGGACTTGAAGCCTCTTGCGTAGCTATTGTTTTCGCCATTACTTCCGCCGAGTTTTTCTCGCTTCTGTGTTCATACACGCTTTATCGGCTTTCGGTCTGCAAGCCTAAGCAGAAAGAAAAAGGAAGGGACATTTGGAAAAGACTGTTCAGAATATCAATTCCCGACACGGTCGGCTCGGAGATGCGCTCCATACTGATGACGGTTGAGCATCTCCTCATTCCCGTAGGATTCCGCAAATCCGGCTGTAATCCTCAGTCAGCACTTGCTACCTACGGCGTTATTCACGGTATGTCGCTTCCGCTTGTGCTTTATCCCTCCGCCCTGCTTTCCTCGCTTTCGGGACTGCTTGTGCCTGAGATATCCGCTTTGCACATTTCCGGCAACAAGTCGAGGATAAACTATATGATAGCAAGAGTTCTGCATCTGACTCTTATATTCTCCATAGGGACGGCGGGAATTATGTACTTTAACGCAAAAAGGCTGTCACTGGCGGTTTACGGCAATGACAGCGCTCTTATCTATATTCAAATTCTATCACCGCTGATTCCGATTATGTACTGTGATATGTCCGTTGACGGTATGTTAAAGGGACTCGATCAGCAGATGAGCTATATGCGCTACAACATTATAGACGCTTCACTCTGTGTTATTCTTGTCTACTTTCTTGTCCCTGTTTTATCGGTCAAGGGCTACATAATCGTTGTTTTTGTCAGCGAAACCGTCAATTTTATTCTCAGCTTCAGAAGACTAACAAAGGTCAGCGATGTACGGCTTTCTTTTTTCAAGGATGTTTTTATTCCGCTTTTCAGCGTGATCGGAGCAAATCTTTTAAAAAATCTTTTGTTCTTTTCTTTTAACATCAGCAGTTATAAGCTTGCCGCTTCTGCGGAGATAATTATCGCAATTCTGATATACATCGGAATGATAATCACTTTTCATTCTATTGATAAAGAGGAGCTTGACTGGCTTAAATCCTTGGTTAAGTAATCAGGAAGCCTTGAGCTGAAGGCGGAGCTTGTCGGCGATCATGGCGATGAACTCCGAATTTGTCGGCTTGCCTCTTGAGGACTGAATGGTGTAACCGAAATAGGAGCTGAGCACATCAACGTCGCCTCTGTCCCACGCAACCTCAATGGCGTGACGAATTGCTCTTTCAACTCTCGATGATGTTGTTTTGAATGTCTTGGCAACCGTGGGATAAAGAAGCTTTGTTACCGAGCCCATCATCTCGGTATTGTTGACCGAGAGAATTATTGCCTCTCTGAGATACTGATAACCCTTGATGTGTGCAGGCACACCGATCTGGTGCATAATCTCCGAGACGACTACCTCAAGGTCGTTGGAATTCTTTTCGTGCTTTTCAGAGCTGTTCCAACCCGAAAGCTGAGTAATACGCTGAGCAATTACTTCCGCCTCAACAGGCTTTAAGAAATAATAATCAGCGCCTCCGTTGAGAATTTCACTTTCAAAGCGCATATTGTCAACGCTTGAAAGAACAATTATCATCGGCTTTTTAATGTCCTTCATATCCCTTATCTGCTTGATAACTCCGAGCGCATCAATGTGAAGCATGAAAGCGTCCATGATGATAACATCCGGTTTTTCAAACTTCATTTTCGTCAGCACCTGCGCCCCGTCCTTGTCCGTCAGCACGACATTGTAGCCGTATGACGAAAATTCTCTGACACAGTTCTGACCGAATTCGTTGTTCTCTGCGATTAAAATCTTGACCTTATTTTCCATAGAAACTACCTCCGTGAAATATTTTCACCATTATGTTACCATTTTATGGCAAATATGTCAATAGTTTTTTACTAAAACTTACCAAAAAAATTTTGAGAAATATCTCACTTTGTATAAAAAGGCAAAAAAATGCTGTTAAATATTGTTAAAAAGATTAAAAAAACCGCATCTTTCTGCGTTTTCGCGTGAAAGATGCGGTTAACTTTTCAAAATTTTTCGATTTTTTTCTACATTTTTCGCACAACAAAATCGAAGTTTAATATTATTTGAAGTATTTTACTGCCGATTTAAAGAGCTGCATATCGTAATTTCCGGGAACATTTTTGTAAAGTCCCTCGCCTATTCTCTCAGAGTGTCCCATCTTTCCGAGAACTCTGCCGTCGGGAGAAAGGATACCCTCAATAGCGGCAATCGAGCCGTTCGGGTTGTAGAGAATGTCCTCGGTAGCGTCACCGTCGGCATCAACATACTGAGTTGCGATCTGTCCGTTCGCCTTGAGCTGTTCAAGCACCTGCGGCTCGGCAAGGAAACGTCCCTCGCCGTGTGAGATCGGCACATTGTAAAGCTCGCCGACCTGAGTGCCCGAAAGCCACGGTGAGTTTGCGGAGGCAACCCTTGTTGTAACAATTCTCGACTGGTGTCTGCCGATGGAGTTAAAGGTCAGCGTCGGGCAGTGCTCGTCGGTGTCAACGATCTTGCCGAACGGGACAAGTCCGAGCTTGATAAGCGCCTGGAAGCCGTTGCAGATACCGCACATAAGTCCGTCACGCTTTTC
>JAXJRE010000204.1:0-2503 GCA_036310785.1 Acutalibacteraceae bacterium | reverse complement strand
CCTGCATTGTTTCCGCCTGCGACCGCCGACTTGACCTGAGCCTTGATCGACTTTTCTTTTGCAAGCTTGAAGGCTCTGTCAAAAAGCTCTCTCGAATAGATCGTCCGTCTGTCCATAAAGGAAATGACCGCACCATCGCCAAGCTTGCACACCTTTTTGTTTTCGGGCACATCGGCAAGGTCTGCCGCCGTCGTGGTTTCAACGACGATCGCATAGTCGGGATTCACCCTGTATGCCGCCGTTCCTGCCGAGCCGAAGCCGACCTCCTCGCCCGTTGCAAAGTTAAAATACATATCATAGGGAAGCTCGGATTTTATCATATTTATTAGTATAGCACAGCCTGCACGGTCATCAAGAGCCTTACCCTTGATAAAGCCGTTGCCGAACTCCTCAAAATCCGAGTTGAAATAAGCGCAGTCACCGAGTGAAACAAACTTTTTCGCCTCATCGGCTGTATCCGCTCCGATGTCAATATACATCTTTTCAGGCATTGCCAGCTTGTCGCCCTTGGTTAAATGGATCGGCTTAATTCCGATAACGCCGTTGAGCTTTCCGTCGCCCACCGTCACGGCTCTGCCAATCATAACACGTCGGTCAATTCCGCCGATACATTCAAAACCGAGCGTTCCGTCGGAGTTGATGTTGGTTATCATAAATCCGACCTCGTCCATATGAGCGTCAAGCATAACCTTATTCTTTGGGGCTTTCTTTCCCCTTTTGAACACAATAAGATTGCCGAGCGGATCGACCTCATAGCTTTCGGCAAAATCCTTTATTTCATTTATAATGTAATCTCTAACGGCGTCCTCTCTGCCCGAAGTACCGTTGAGAAGCGACAGCTTTCTGATAAGCTCAAGCATCAAGACCACCTCCGAGAATGTATTCGGCAATAAGCCTCGCCGAGTTTTCCACATCGTCAACCGATATCACTTCGACGCCCGTGTGCATATTCCTCTGCGGTATAGAAACAAGCCCTGTTTTTATTCCGCCCTTTGATATTGCAATATGGTCGGCATTCGTGCCCGTTGAATCACCCATCAGCTCAAGCTGATACGGAATGTTTTTTTCCTCGGCTAAGCTCTTGAGCCTTTGACTGATCTTATAGTTCAGAACGGGTGCAATTCCTATCATCGGACCTATGCCGAGCTTTCCGCATTTTTCACTCGGAGCGTCGGGCGCGTCGGCAAAGCTGACATCAACGCTGATGCACTCGTCCGCATCAAGATTAAAGCTGCCCGTGACCGCTCCGTCACCGCCTGTTTCCTCCTGTCCCGAAAAGAGAAGCTTTACGCTCGGTCTGTCTTTTCTTTCGGCAACAAGCTGAGCCGCCCTGATAATAACCGCACAGCCTGCCCTGTCATCGAGAGCCGATCCGAAAACTCTGCCGTTGAGAAGCTCGCCGTGAGGACATTTGACCGTAATTCTGTCGCCCTGAGATATCAGCTTTTCCGCTTCCGACTTTTCAAGTCCCGTGTCGATCAGTATATCGTCAAAATCCTTGGCTTTCTTGGCGTCCTCCGCCGTTGAAAGATGCGGCGGAGTTGAGGTAACAACTCCGTAAACAGGCTGTTTTCCCCAGACGGTCACGTCCTGAGCCGCAAGCACCCTTGCGTCCATTCCTCCGCACTTTGCAACACGGAGGAAGCCGCCGTCCTCAATATGTGTGACGATCATTCCTATTCTGTCCATGTGAGCGTCAAGAAGAATTGTTTTCTCACCTGCCGGCATATCCGCCGTGACATTTCCGAATTTATCCTTTTTGACCTCGGCAAACCCGGAAACATATTTCTCTATAATATCCGAAATCTCGTTTTCCTCGCCGGGAGTTCCGTTGGCTTCGGAAAGCTCGAAAATCATTTTTTTCAAATCTTCCATTTCTAAAATAACCGTTCCTTTCCGCCGTGCCGATGAGCCGTATGACAAACTCGGACACATTTCGGTATGTTTTCTCAGAATATTATTATAACCTTTATAAACAAAATGTGCAATAATATTTGATTTTCTTTTTTAAATAGTTTATAATGAAACAAACTATTTTCGGAGGGATATAAATGGACGAAAATAAATATCAGGTTATTGATCCCGAAAACGACAACTATAAGCTGACCGCTTCGGATCTTAAAAAGGAAAAGAAAAAGAAGCGCAAGGGACTTCGTGTGCTGATTGCGATAGTCCTCGTCTTTGCAATACTTGTAGGCGGAGCGGGAATTTTTGTAAACTCCTATCTCAACAAGCTCCATTACGGAGATTCCGAGGGAACCGCAAATCCCGACCTTGACAATCAGGAAAATCTTGCTTTTGACGATCAGGCAAACGCCGACGCAGACATCAGAGCCAACCTTGACAACAGCGTTATGTGGTACGATGACAGAGTTCTCAACGTTCTGCTTGTCGGTGTTGACTACGGTGACGAGGAGGTCGTTATGTTCAACGGCGCATATCTTCCCCGTTCGGACTCCATGATCCTCATCTCCGTCAACACGATAAACGGTGTAATCAATAT
>JAXJRE010000203.1:0-9073 GCA_036310785.1 Acutalibacteraceae bacterium | reverse complement strand
TACACCCTTTATATACGGAAGACGAATCTGAAAGGAGTGGTGTCCGGCTTCAAGCTTTTCTGCGAGCCTTGGTGAAATCAGACCTTCTCCGTCAAACTCTGTTATCTTGACATCTGTTTTCTTCTGTACTCTTGTGTACGTGCGTACAGGATTATCTGTACCGTCATCAGCTACGGTAATAACGTCAACATCTTTTACAACTGATTCAGGATTATCAATAACAATAATTCTTTTTTCGGAAAGGATATCTTCATCGTTATATCTTTTGCCGCTTGTGAAAAGCAGAGCGTTATATGCATAAAGCTTACTGAGCTGACATTTGCCGATAGTCATACCCAGCATCATTCTTTCCTTAAGTGCCTCATAAATATCCGAGCGTACAAATGAAAGTCTGTTATCACGGCTCATAGATGCAGAGCGTTCAAAGGCAATATATGTCATATCCTCTTTGCCGAAATTAATCTTTATACCCTTCGGCTTGAACATCTCTTTGACGAGCTCCTGCAATTCAAGTATTCTGCCCACAGGCATACGGTTAAATATACCCGAGAAATCTACATATACAAAAACATCACGAAGAGCTTCGCACAGAAGCTCACTATTGCGGAAATCCTCACCGTAAAGAATACACATAGCCTGATGAAAAATCGGGCAGTCATCCTGTAGCGTATTTTCTGTGCGATATTCATTCGGGATAGATGTTGAATCAAAACAGAAATCATATCCGTCGTCGGTTTTGTGGGCGGTTGAAATTATACTGAGTGCCGAAATTTCAGGTATCAGATACTTTTTGTTTTTCATACTGTTCTCCATGATATTTATTTATTATTTTCAGTATATCACAGGAAAATATATATTGCAATCGTTATTATATTAACTGCCCCCACCAAATTAGTTTAATATATCAGAGGGAGGTAAAGCGGCAAAGAAAAACTGCCCTCACGGGAGAGCAGTAATTGTGTTAATTTATTGGAATTAATACAATATGTTTTTCGCCTTTAAAATCACCGATTATTTTTCCACCGTTTTTTAGCATTATCTTTACAGTAGCTTCATTTGTTTTTAAAGGAAACAATTTGATTTCTTTATACCCGTGTTCTTTGCATTTCTTCAACAATTCTTTAAACAGGATATCGCCATAGCCCTTTCCACGGTATTTTTTTGAAATACCATATCCAAGGTTTCCTGCACCGACAACTGTTTCAAGATATTCAGATGACGAATGTCTTACTCTGCCATAGCCTACCGGGATATCATCAATATACAATAGATATGTAGTATAAGGAATCCAACCCTTTGGCAAATCAATGCCTCGTGAATGATTATCCGTTTCTTGTAGCCATTTTTGATATTCCTTGTAGGACAAGTTATACACAGGATTCGTAAAGCCATTTTCAATATCAAGAATACCCTGTAACATCTCATATTCTTGTTCAGCCATATTAATGTTTAATTGTTTTAATTCTATTTTCATTTTAAAGTGTCACCTTAATCAAAGTCATTATATAAACAAGATGTTTATTCGTTTATTTTGTTTGATATAAATTCAAACGAATAAGTTTCTATTATAGGTAGAAGCGTTTCAGTCCCTACCAAAAGAATTGCATAATATATTAATTTTTGTTCAAAGGAAAAATCAGTAAAGAAATTAACAACAGATTCTATTAAAACAACAAAAACGACAATGCATATTTTTATAATAGACGACAATATTTGATTGTGCATTTCTGTTTTATCGTAATCTTCACGGTCTTTTATGTAAAAATATATAATTTTTCCTATATACCACAGCACAAAAAGGCAAGGAGTAATAATTGCAGAAGCAAAAAAGATTGCACCAGATAAGCCATCGATGGATGTTGCAACGCCTTCTGTATCCCTGTTTTGTGTTTCAATTAGATATATACACCCAAAAAACGATGCACACATAATGACTGCATATACAATATTATCAAAACTATCATATGAACTAATAACCATATATGTAAATGTCATTGCAATTGCAGCAAGAAAAGTTTTGATAAGTTTTCGTTGATTTGTTGTATCGTTTTTGTCTATTCCTTGTTTTTTACATTCCCTTATTAATATAACAATAAAACCGAAAACTAAAATAAAAACAGCCCAACAAAAATGAGCTTTTATCGACCCAAAATTATTATCAAAGTATTCAATAAATTCTATAATAGTACTCATAATATCTCCACAAAATTTAAAATCCTTTATTATTTTCTTAACAATATAATTTTAGCTTAATATAAATGTATTATATCACACCTACGCCACAAATTTCAATCCGTTTACATACACCTGTTATCTAAAAAGTAGCAGGTGTTTTTTTATATCAAAAATCCTAAATTCCGGTATATGAATACTGCGTTAGATTTTTCACCCAAGTGATACACCGTATCACTTGGAGCATTTATGTCCAAATTCTCCAAGTCCCCATTTTGGGAACTTGGAGAATTTCTACATCCGGTAATTCTAGTAAGTGGACACGGTGTCCACTTACTAACTTTACATACAAAAATATTTTAATGAAAGGAGTGTTTATCTTCAACATTCGCGACAGACCCATTTTCTACTGCACCCGTAGAGGGTGCTTTTTTATGTCCAAATTTATTGTCAAACAAAATTTTAATTAAAAGGAGTAATTCAAAATGAAAAAATTTAATGATGTAATTATCATCGGTGTTGACCATGGTTACGGCAACATCAAAACTGCAAACCACTGTTTCAGAACAGGCATTACGGCTTACGATTCAGAGCCGCTTTTCACAAAGGATATGCTTGTTTACGGTGGCAAGTTCTATCTTATCGGTGAAGGACACAAGGAGTTTCTTCCCGACAAAATCAAAGACGAGGACTATTATGCCCTCACACTTGTTGCTATTGCAAAGGAGCTAAGTGCCGAAGACTTAACAGAAGCCACAGTTCACATTGCGGCAGGTCTGCCACTTACTTGGACTGCAGGTCAGAAAGAGAGCTTCAAAGCATATCTCACCAAGAATGAGGAAGTAACTTTCACTTGGCAGCATACTGAGTACAAAATCAGAATCGCAGGTGCGAGTATCTATCCTCAGGGGTATGCGGCGGTTTCACAGTTTGCAGCCAAAATGGACGGTGTAAATCTTGTGGCTGACATTGGCAACGGTACTATGAATGTGCTCTATGTAATTAACGGCAGACCGCAGTCAGAGAGGATGTACACAGAAAAGTTCGGCACTCATTTCTGCACTGTTGATATCCGTGAAGCTTTCCTCAGAAAAACACAGAGAGAAATCAATGAGCATATTATTGACGAGGTGCTGTGCAAGGGTACCTGAAGATTATGAGTTTGCAAAATATGAGGATAAAGGACTCAGCGGTTATTACTGTGACCGCCCGGACTTTCAAAGGCTTCTCAGAGATATTGAACACGGAAAAATTAAAACTGTTGCCTGCTACAAGTTAGACCGTATAGGCCGTAAAACTGCGGACCTTATGCGTTTACTCGAATATTTTGAACGGCATAATGTTGTTTTGCTTGTATGTTCAAATAATATCAACACTCAGAATAACACATCAAAAATCATCATTCAGGTTCTTGCAATCATTGCAGAATTTGAGCGTGATATTCTTACCGAGCGTATTCAGGACAACCTTATGGAGCTTGCTAAAGACGGACGTTGGCTTGGAGGCAATACGCCGACAGGCTTTACTTCAAAAAGAGTTACAACTGGTAGCGGTAAAAACAAAAGTGCCGTAAGTCATCTTGAAAGCATTGATACAGAAAAGCGTGTAGTACAAAAAATCTATGAAGTTTTCAGAAGCACACGCTCTATTCAGACAACTGCAAAAATAATCAGCAAGGATTACCGAACAAAGCAAGGTGCAGAATTTAACGCTTCTACAACAAGGTTAATACTGACAAACCCTATTTACTGTGTTGCCGATGAAAGAGCATATAACTACTTTCTTGATAAAGGCGGTAATATTTACGGTGAAATTTCAGAATTTGATGGACAACACGGTATTTCGTGCTATAATAAAACTGACCAATGCAAGGTTGAAGATGAAGACTCAACTTTCTTCAATCCGAAATTTTCACAGATACTTTCACGAAAGCCTGTTGAAGAATGGATTATTGCTGTCGGTAAGCACGAAGGCTTTATACCTTCGAGTGAATGGATAGAAACACAGGAGCTTCTTTCAAGTATTGCAGAAAAATACAACAGACCTCACCGCCGTACTAATGCTTTACTTGCAGGAATAGTTTTCTGTCCTGTATGCGGCAAAAGGTTAAGTGTTACTTCAGAATCCAATCGTTGGACACACGGCAAACCTCGCTTCAAATATACCTGTCCCGGTGTCCGCAAAAAGGAATGCACCTTTAAAGCCGTTGACGGAGTACTACTTGATGAATTTGTAGTTGCGCAGTTATCAAATCTCAGTGATGAAAGTGCAGTATATTACAACACTATCTTCAATGAAAAACTGCATAATCTCATTGCTAACGATGAAACTGAAACGGAATACCGTGAGACAAAGAAAGCTATTGAGAAAACAAAAACAGCAATAGCGGCACAGGTGCGAAATATGCGTGAGGCAGATGAATCGCTTCGCAAGTTTATTGAAGCTGATATTGCAGAAATGAATAAAGACCTTGAAAAGCTCGAAAAAGACCTTTCCCGTATTCAGGAAAGCAAGGCAGACAGTGCCTTGATGCTTCAGGAGCTTAATGAGGTAAGAAAAAAGCTGTTATCCTTTGCAGAATATGCAAAAGATGCACAGCCGGAAGAACTTGTTAATTTAATCTCAACCGTTGTTGAGAGAATTTTTATTACCACAGAGAATGACAAGAGAGTTTGTCATATCTTTGTGAAAGGCTGCACAACCGAAGACTATACAGACCTCTTCGGCGCAGCCGATTACATAACGGATAACAATAATCCTTTAATTTTTAATATGTGTGATTCAGAACAGTGTAGAGAAGACTATATGATATTGGCATCGGTATTTTGAGTGTGCGGAACTTTTTATTTCGTTATTTGCATTTTTATTAAAATTGATATTCATTTATTTTACCTCCAATTACTTCGTAATGCATTGCCGCATTTCATTGTAATCTGAGGTTTCTTCTTTGTCTATATCTTCGGCTTGCTTTTAGCTCGCCGTTTTTATTGTCACTCTGCTCTTTTTTCTTCCCCCGGTAGAACCGGGGGTTTATTTCCACGCATAAATGCACCAAAACAAAGGGGCTGTCGCTCGGTGCGACAGCCTCTTTCAGTTTGCCTTGTTCATAGCCTTGTCGATGTCTCCGTCCAGAATATAGGGGAGGACTTCGGTGGCTTTTGTGATTGCTGATTTGAGCTGTTCCATATCGTCCTTGCCGAATTTTGAAAGCACCCAGTCGGCTAAATTGTAATCGGGGTTTGGCTTTGCGCCGACTCCGATTTTTATTCTCGGAAAATTATCCGAGTTTAGATGATAGATTATACTTTTTATTCCGTTGTGACCTCCGTCCGTTCCCTTGCGCCTGATTCTGAGCTTGCCACAGGGGAGGGAGATGTCGTCAAAAATGACAATGATCTTTTCGGGCGGTATCTTGTAAAACTTTGAAATGTCACGGACAGCCTCGCCGCTGTTGTTCATAAAGGTCTGCGGCTTGACGAGCAGGCAACGGTGTCCGCCGATCACGGTATCGGCTGTCAGCGCATTGTTTTTCAGCCGGTTTATTTCGATATCCAGCTCGCTTGCAATATGGTCGAGCGTGAGAAAGCCTGCGTTGTGACGTGTAAATTCATAGTCTCTGCCGGGATTGCCGAGACCTACCACAAGAAATTCGGGAGGCCCCGATACTATCGGTTTGTTTTTTCTAAAGAACATTTCGCACCTCGGTGATTTTAATCATACAAAACCTCCCCCTGAGCAAACGGCTTGCCGTCTGCCCGGAAAAGGGGAGGATAACCGCATCTCTGCGGTATAAATTTCTTTTGAACGGATTATCCGAATTTGATATCCATCTTCTTCTGCTCAACCTCGTCCCAGTTGTCGATGTCGGTAATCTTGTCATCGGCAAGGGTGTATATGAGCTTTACCTTCATTCCGTTAAGCTCCTCGAGAAGGCTCTCCTCGTCGGGATATTTTTCAATGTTGACAAGTCCCGAAATGAAAATCTCCATTGCCGAGCCTGACTTGATGCTGTATTCGCAGTCGAGGTTTTTCCTGAGAACGATGTTGTCGTTCTTTCCGCCGACCTCGATGAATGAGGTGATAAGTCTCTGAGAGCTTGTGTTGGCAATATAGGCTGTGTAGTTGAATTCTACCCATTCCTCGGGATGCTTGACAATGTCCTCAGCCTTATCCTTGTCGATACCGTCGTTCTTTACGGCATTATCGACAAAGCTGTTTTTCTGACCGTCGGTCTTGTAGACCTGATCGAGCTTGGAGCCCATTGTGAGCTGGTTGACAATGGGACTTTTGACCGTGAGAACGGTTGTGGCTTCCTCCTCCTTGCCGTCCGCATTAACTTTTGTGTACTTGACAACAGCCGTGCTGGCCTTTTCATCAACCGAGGGCTGAACGGCGTTTCCTTTTCCGTCAATTACCGCCTGAACGCTGTTGCCGGAAACATCTGTTGTGCCGCTGTCGGAATCCTTCTTCTTACAGCCTCCGACGGTGATCATAACTCCTGCCGCCATAATGAGCGAAACAATTCGCAAAAAAATCTTGTTTTTCATGGTTTACCTCTTATTTCTGCCATCTGTATGGCTTTTTTCTGTTGACCCAGTCCTTTTTGATGGATTCTTTGGATCGTGCAATGGCGAGCGCATTGTCGGGAACATCCTCGGTTATTACCGAGCCTGCCGCCGTGTATGCGTTGTTGCCGACCTTAACTGGAGCGACAAGGCAGGTGTCACAGCCGATGAACGCATTGTCGCCGACCTCGGTTCTGCTCTTATCCTTGCCGTTGTAGTTGGCGGTCGCACAGCCGCAGCCGAAGTTTACTCCGCTTCCTACGTCGGTATCGCCGATGTAGGTAAGGTGAGCCACGCTGGTATTGCTGCCGATGACCGAATTTTTAAATTCAACAAAGTTGCCGACCTTTACGTTTTCGCCGATCACCGAGCCGGGTCTGACTCTGACGAACGGTCCCATATGGGCGCCGTCCTTGATCTGAGCACTGTAGCACTGTACATTGTTGAGTACAACGCCGTTACCGATTTCACTGTCCTCAATAAGACTGTTCGGACCGATTGAACAGTCGGCTCCTATTACAGTCTTACCCTTGATTATCGTACCGGGAAGAATTTCCGTGTCTGCCTTGATCTTTGCGTCGGGAGAGATAATAACTCCGTCGGCACAGGGAATTGAAACGCCGTTGAGCATATTTTTCTTCAGAACGTGTCTGCGTGCAATGTCGTTAAGCTGTTGAAGCTGAACTCTGTCGTTTGCTCCGAGCACGATCTCAGGCGAGCTTGCGTCATATGCGGCGGCATTAAGTCCTTTTTCAAGAATGACCTCTACTGCGTCGGTGAGATAATATTCAACGGCCTTGTCTTTCTTTTTGTCGTGCTTCTCGATAATACCCTCAAGTGATTCAAGAAGCACCGAGCTTGAAAACCAGTATGCGCCCGAATTAACCTCATTGACTATCTTCTCGGTTGCCGTAGCTTCCTTTTCCTCAACTATTCTTTTGAGCTTTCCGTCCCTTGATCGGATTATTCTGCCGTAGCCGAACGGATTTTCAACCTTGGCGGAAATAACCGTGGCGGCATTGTTGCCTGCGATATGAAAATCGAGAGCCGCCTTGATCGTTTCTTCGGGGATGAGAGGAGCGTCGCCGTTAAGAACAAGCACGTTGCCGGGAGTATGTTCCTTGATAAAATCCTTTGCCTGCATAACTGCATGGCCTGTTCCGAGAAGCTCGGACTGAACAACCGTTTTGAAGCGTCCCGCAAAGTGCTCCTCGATCAGCTCGTGCTTAAAGCCCGTGACAAGGCAAATCTCATCAATTCCGGCTGCAACGGCTGCGTCGGTAACCCAATCTATCATAGGTTTAAACAAAACCTCGGCAAGCACCTTCGGCTTGGAAGACTTCATTCGCATACCCTGACCGGCTGCAAGAATAACCGCACAGTTTGAACTCATATCAATACCTCCTCATTAAATTAAAAAACTACATCTTAATTATTGCAGAAAATCGAAAAATTTACAATAGAAAAATACATTTTTTTTACGACAATTTTCACAAAAGTTTCGGACGATATTCGTGCTTATTTATCCTAAAAATGTATAGCAATAACAGTTTTCGTATGTTATAATAATACGAAACGTGTTATTGGGTTTATTCTGCCCAATCGCAGTTAATAATTAAGGTAATATTTTAAATGGAGGTAATACCCATGGCAACTAAGTATACTTACCTTTTTTCCGAAGGTAACAAAGACATGCGTAATCTCCTCGGCGGTAAAGGTGCAAACCTTGCAGAGATGACCAACATCGGTCTTCCTGTTCCCCAGGGCTTTACGATCACAACAGAAGCTTGCACAAAGTATTATGAAGACGGCAAGAAGATCAATGACGATATCCAGGCTCAGATCATGGAGTACATTGACAAGATGGAAGATATCACCGGCAAGAAGTTCGGCGATAAGAAAAATCCTCTTCTTGTTTCCGTTCGTTCGGGTGCCCGTGCTTCAATGCCCGGCATGATGGACACAATCCTCAACCTCGGTCTTAACGAGGACGTTGTAGAGGCTATTTCCGAGATGTCCGGCAATCCCCGTTGGGCTTGGGACTGCTACAGAAGATTTATCCAGATGTACTCCGACGTCGTTATGGAAGTCGGCAAGAAGTATTTCGAGGAGCTTATCGACAAGATGAAGGCTGAGAAGGGCGTTACTCTTGACGTTGACCTCACAGCTGAGGATCTCAAGGTACTTGCAGGCCAGTTTAAGGCTGAGTACAAGGCTAAGATCGGCGCTGACTTCCCGTCAGACCCGAAGGAGCAGCTCATGGGTGCTGTTGAAGCTGTTTTCCGTTCATGGGACAACCCCCGTGCAAACGTTTACCGTCGTGACAACGATATCCC
>JAXJRE010000202.1:0-3601 GCA_036310785.1 Acutalibacteraceae bacterium | reverse complement strand
TTCTCTTACGAGTCATGGTAGCGCCTTTAATACGAGCCATGGTAAGTTACCTCCAATTTTAAATTTAAACAATCTGAATTATTTGTACGGGATCAAACGCTTGATCTGCTTAACGTTTGTTGTGTCAGCAACAACTGTCTGGCGGAGACCTCTCTTACGCTTGGTCGTCTTCTTGTTGAGGATGTGAGACTTGTTAGCGTGTCCGCGGATCGGCTTACCGTTCTTTGACATCTTAAAGCGCTTCTTTGCACCGCTGTGAGTTTTAATTTTAGGCATGGTTTTTTCCTCCTTATGAATTACTTGGATGATTTGGCTGCGATAAACATCAGCATGGAACGTCCCTCAAGCTTTGCCGGTTTTTCAACGTTGCCGTATTCCTTGACGGCGTCGGCAAATTTGCTCATGGTGACAAGACCGTTCTCCGGATGGGCCATTTCACGTCCTCTGAAGCGGATCGAAACCTTGACTCGGTTTCCGCTCTTGAGGAATTTAACGGCCTGGTTGACCTTAGTCTCGAAATCGTGAGTGTCGATGTTCAGAGAAAGACGAACCTCTTTGATCTCGATAACTCTCTGGTTCTTTTTCGCTTCTTTTTCACGCTTCGCTTGTTCAAAGCGATATTTGCCGTAGTCCATAATCTTACATACGGGCGGCTTCGCCTGCGGAGCGATCTTTACAAGGTCTGTGTTCTTTTCGTCTGCCAGACGCATAGCCTCTGCAATCGGCATAACGCCGAGCTGAGTTCCGTCTGAATCAATCACTCTGACTTCTTTGTCTCGGATCTCCTCGTTGATCTGAGTTTCTTTCGTACCGATGTTCAAGCACCTCCAAATGCTTAATAATAAAATCAAAGCACGGATGGGAACGAACCTATCCGTGCGCATAATCATACCAAGAAAAACTTGAGATTTATTGACCGCACGGACGAAACCGTTAAGGTGGGAACGAACCATTCCACTTTGTTGTGTGAGTATTCTATCACCTTGTCTGCAAATTGTCAAGAGCTTTTGCAGAAAATTTTTTCAAATAAAAATATTAGCATTTTGTAAATTTTCCGTTTCACGTTGAAATTTTCTTTTTTTCGTGTTATTATTGTTATTATTACATTACAAGTTAGGAGGAATTCCCTTGGCAGAAGATAAAGAGAAATCCTTGACGGACGAAACCCTGCCTCAGGAACCGGAGGAAAAGTCCGACGGCTGGGACTGGGACGCCGCCGTTCCGCAGACGGATACTACAAACATCACCTTTGACGACCTGCAGGAAACGGAGCTTAAAATCGAAACCGAGCCTGCCGAAAAAGATGATGAGGAAGAGGAGAAAACGGAGGAGGAAGCGCAAGCCTCCGATGACGACGGACTTTGCATAGTCTGCGGAAAGCGCAGAGGTAACAGTCCGAGCGACCTTTACTGTAACGAGTGCCGTGCAAAATTCCTTAGGACAAACTACGGAATAGGTCACATAATTCTCGCTTTCGTTATGGTGATCGTTGCCGCTCTCGGATATTTTGTCTGCACCTCGACCGTTACGGTTTCGGGCAAGCTTTTCAAGGCGGAGCAGTGCATTTCCGAAAAGCGCTATAATGACGCTCTCACCCTTTGCAGCGATGTTCTTGAGGCTACCGACAAGCTCAACAGCGGAGTCAACTCCGTCATCAAGGGCATAAACGAGAATATAAGAAGTCTCGACTGGTTTACGGAGGGTTCAAAATCGGCTCAGATTATTCTTGAAACCTACGCACAGACAATGACGATCAATTATCAGGATCGTTCAACCTTTACTTCGGCGGTTGACAAGTTTGTCGAGGACGGTCAGTTTGAGCTTTCGCAGAACGCAAGTATCAAAAAGCTTTATGACCTTTCCAAAAATCTTGACGCTCTTGAAGAAACTCTCGTTACAAAGCTCAACGGCTATATTTCCGAGAACGAGAACGGTGGCTACGACGTCAAGTACGACGAAGCGATCAAGTATCTTGATTCGGTTAAAACCGAGTCCGATATTCAGAAGAGTCTTGTTGATTATTACAGGTTTATGATGGCTTACTATGCCGAAAAGGACGCCGATGTGATGCTCGGATTCCTTGGCGACGCATACGAGGCCTCGGGCGAATACAAGTACCTTTACTCCGAGGTTTATCTTGCGATGGCATGGGAGAATAAGGCTTACGACACCGTACTCAGCGTTGCCGACGAAGCGATCAAGTTCAACAAGAACGACGCTTCGGCCTATTATTACACAGTCAGGGTATATATCGAAAAGGGCGATCTTGACACGGCTGACAAGATGTGCGAGGAGCTGCGTGAAGCAAACCCCGACGGACTTGATTATTACAGCACAAAGGCAGAGCTTCTGCGCCGCCGCAACAAGCTTGAGGATGCGATTGAGATCTGCCGCAAGGGTATTGTCGCAGGCTCGGATGCGGAGATCTACCGTCAGCAGGCTATCGCATATCTCCTGCTCAGCGACAAGGAAAACGCACTTGAAGCGATAACCCAGTCCTATGAGATTGCAATGCAGGATACCGGTAACGGCATTTCACTTGAGGAGCTTAACACGGTTGCCCTCATCTGCTTCATCTGCGGCGATACGGACACCTATGACGAGATCGTCGCAATGTTTGAACAGTACGGCGAGTCGCTTAACGAGAAAACGCAGAAGTGCATCAAGGGCGACATTACCTTTGAAGATATCTTTATGAAAGGATCGGGTGAGATTTCATGACAGTGATTTATGTAATTTCAAAGTATATTACCGTTATCGGTTCGATCCTCAAGGGCTTCTGGGAGCATCTTTTCTGCCGTATTCTCGGCGTTCCCGTCTCCGATGCCCGTTATCTTCAGGCGACGGAGCTGTGCGGCCACGTTGAGCACGACTTCACAAAGACAAAGGCTGTGACTTTCTTCCTGAACTATCTTCCGGGTATGATGAACCGTATGTTCGGCTACGGAATGATAATCGGCGGCTACCTCGGACTTTTCTATATCAAAGCTCCGACAAGCACGATCGCATTCTGGTTCTATGTTGCGTTTTACTATCTCGGAGTATCCCTGCTTTGCAACAATGCTCCGCTTTATGAGGACGCGCTGAACAACTGGGATCTGCTCTACGGCAAGGGACAGAAGACCAATATTTTTGCGAAGATCTTCGGATTTATTCCGTCCGTATATTTCATTGTATCGGCTTGGCTTGAGAAAAACGCACTCAGCCTTGTTTTCTGGATCGCCGCAACAGCAGTCGGTATATTTGTTCTTTAATAAAAGTAAATAGTATTGAAGCCGTATTCCTCCCCGTGAGTGAATACGGCTTTTTCGGTTTGTTGATTTTTGAACGATGAGATTATGGCGGATTTTAGACAGTATTTGTTAAATTTTGATGAAACCTTTCGGCTCCCCTTGCAACAAGGGGAGGCTAGTTGGTTTCTACAAATTTTAAAGTTTTCACGTCTAAGGTCTAATATCTAAAGTCTATTTTCAGCCTTCCCCTTGAGGGGAAGGTGCCGAGGAACGAGGCGGATGAGGTGTTAAAAGCTGAAAACAAAAAAGAAATATAATGTTATCAGACTTGCTCCACCTCATCACCGCCTTTGGCGGAGCTTCCCCTC